>JAGQSP010000686.1 GCA_020439485.1 Acidimicrobiales bacterium
CCGGCGCCGGATACGGCGATGATGACGTCGACCTCGAGGCGCTGGAGGACGACGATCACGGCGATCAGCCACAAACCCACCTTGACCAGCCGGGTGATCATGGCGGCAGTGGCATTTACCCTGTGTTGACGCCGCAGTTCGGCTACCGGAATCGACTCGGCCACCAGCCTGGGCACACGCACCCGCCAGGTCGAATAGGCGCCGAGCAGGCTGCGCGACGCCAGCCGCCGCAGCACCGCGCCAACCACGATGCGCACGAACCGGCCGACGACGATGGTCACCACCATCACGGCGACCACGAAGATGGCGTCTTCGGCTATGACCTTTGCTGACACGGCTAACACTGCGCCGACAATACGGCTATTCCATGACTCGCAGCGTGTCGGGGATGTTCATCTTGACCAGCCGTCTGGCCAAGAACAGCGGAGCCACCGCCATGGCCAGCACACCAACCACCGCTGCGGTCACCATCGTTGAAACCGACAGGGTCGCTGTCATCAGCAACTCGGGCACCGTGGTTTCGACCAGGTTGTCGACCATCCACCTGAGGAAACCGAATCCCGCCGCTGTGCCGATCACCGTTGCCAGCACGCCGATGAGGATGCTTTCTTTCACCACCCCTGCCAGCACCGTCGAGGCGGGCAGGCCGAAGGCCTGCATGGTCGCGTGCTCGCGCCTGCGCTCGTCGACGGTGATCCGCGAAGCGTTGAACGCGATCAGAAGCGCCAGCACCAGCACCGCGCCGGCAGCGATGAACAACACGCCTATGAACTGCTGCAGGTACTCGTCGAACGACTCGCCCAGGCGCGACATGCCCTGAATGCTGGCGACGCCGGGCTGGCCGAACAGCTCGCGTTGTACGTCGGGCCAGGTCGAGCCGTCGGCGGGATAGGCGTTGACGACATTGGTCAGTCCGTCCAGGCCGAACCGCCGAGCCTCGGTCAACGGCATGTAGGCGAATGTCCGCACCGGGTTGGCGTGGATCGCTGTCACCTCGACCTGCGAGGTCTCGAGACCGAAACCGTCGGGCCCTGCGACCGGGTGGCCAAGCGCCACCGTGTCGCCTACCCCCACCCCCAGATCCCTTGCGGCCTTGTCCGCCAGGATCAGACCACCGTTTGCGTCATCGCCGTCGCGGGCGTCTCCGGCGATGATCGTTGGAGTCCAGGTTCCGTCGACAGGGTCGATCAGATCGACCAGCACGGCCAGGGGTTCGCCCTCGTCTCCTGGCACCGACACCATGGCCGGGAAGCGCAGACCGGGCTCGGCAACGTCGATGGACGTCGCGTTCTCGATGGCGGTCACGACCGGGTCGTCGACGCGGTGGAAGGTGTCCAGTTGCACCACGACTCGCTCGGTTTGGCCGCCGGTCAGTTCGTCGCCCACCTGGTCGATGGTGCGGTTGAAGCTGTCGAGCAGCCCGAATACCGCGACCAGGGTGGTAACCGCCGCCCCCACGCCCAGGGCGGTCAGCACGGTTCGTCTGGGCGCCCGCACAAGGTTGCGCACCGGCATCACCGCAAACGTCGAGCCGGGCAGCCGCAGTTTGGCTGTCCAGTCTCCCAGCCGGCTCTGGCGCGCTGCCAG
>JAGQSP010000687.1 GCA_020439485.1 Acidimicrobiales bacterium
GACGGCGCTGTGCGGTCTTGTTTGCCTCGGTCTGGATGGATTCGGAGTGCCGCGTCTTTGAACGTGGCATCGAAGGGGCATTCGCTGTTCTTGATGGGTCGTACAGAGGACGGTTCAGAGCATCGTCTGGTGTCCGTGTCGGGATTGTTTGATGCCGCCCGGGCGGCGCTCGAGCTTCAGCGAGTCCAGGCTCTTCTCTTATTAGATCTGGCTCAATCCGGTGAATCGAATTAGTGGTGCTTGCCTACGGGTCTATCTCGGTTCCGTCGGGTCGCAACACACGCCACCGGCCGCCATCGTCGCGGTAGGTCGAGAACCCCTTCGCCTGTTTCAGTCGGTTGTGTTTTGCGCACAGTGGACCGGCGTTTTTCTGGTCGGTGCCCCCGCCCTCGGAACCGTCTGTCGGATTGAATTGGTGTAGGTGGTCTACCTGGCATTGGCTGGCGCGTACCCAGCAGCCTGGCCAATAGCAGGTGTCGCTGCCGATCTTGGCGGCAATGGCGGCCGGTCCCGAGAACAGGCGACTCTTGCGGCCCATGTTGATGACCACACCAGCGGAATCGACAACGATTCGGCGCACATGGCCCAGCAAGCTCGCGGCAGCAACCTCGGCTGGGTTCAGTGGGGTTCCGTCGAGGGTGCGGCACTGATAGTCGGCACGGTTCGGGTCGTCGGGAAGGACCAAACCGCCGGCGAGGCGCGTGAGCTGTCGTTCGTAGGTCGTGTGATCCATCACCACGTTGAGCACGAACTGAGGCCCGATACTGCCCGGCGGCATCGATGCCGCCTGATCGAAGATGGCGGCCAAGGCGTCCATGCGGCGCTGAGCATCGGTCCGTTCGAGCATGGCAGCGGTCACGTTGCCCTCGCCATGCTTCTCGATAGCAGCGGCCCAGTCGAGCTCGAACTCGGCCTGGGTGAAGCGGCTCCAGATCTCGCGCATCATCGCTCCCTGGAGAGATCCGCACTGGCCCTCGAAGGTGAAGCCCCGGTCGAAGTTCTCGACCATCGAGGCCTTGCGCTTGTCGTGGGTGGTCTCGTCGTCGCGCCTGGCACCATCTTCGTCTGCCAAACGCACCCAGCCGGTCATGAATTGGCAGAAGTGTGGATGGTTGAGCGTGAGAGCACGCTCGAGGATCTGTGATTCGGATTCGATGAGCTTGGCCCTGATCCGCTCGTTGCACCACGCGTTCGCAATACGTCGCATGTTCGGCTCGGCGATCAGGCCTCGGCGGTAGGTGCGCTGCATCTCTGGCAGGTCGCGCAGACAGCGCATGACGTTGTTTCGGGCCGTCGCCTCGCCTGACGACAGCTTGGCCCGGTGGCGCATCATGATCTTGGCCGACATCGCCAGATCTTCGGTTTGGAGGTCGCGGGCGTCGGTGTCGGCTAGCACGTCGATTTGGCAGGCATGCAGGCGCCTGCTGAGCTGCTCGATCTGGCCCATCATGGTCGCAGCATCTCTGCAGCCGGTAGGCGATAGTCCCGCGGACCTCAATGCCGCTATGCCCGCTGAAATCTGGTCTATTGCAGCCTTAGTGGCCGGATCTGCAACCTCGGCTTTTGCTGGCGCCACCATGATCCGATTGTATCAGAACAAACGTTCGATATCCAATCGAAATACACCAGAACTTTAGATGCTGCAACATCAGGCGAATAGCGGCTCGTCTAGTTCGACGACGCTGCCGTCGCGGTCGAACACCAGGAACCGGTCGAACGATTTCAAGAACCAGCGGTCGTGCGACACAGAGATGACGGTGCCCTCGAATGCTGCCAGGCCACGCTCGAGCGCCTCGGCCGATTCGAGGTCGAGGTTGTCGGTCGGCTCGTCGAGCAGCAGCAGGGTCGAACCTGCCAGCTCCAGCAGCAGGATCTGCAGGCGGGCCTGCTGACCTCCGCTGAGGGTGTCGAAGGTGCGGTCGGCCGCCTGGGCCAGCTCGTATCGTCGCAGCGCGCCGATGGCGCGGTTGCGATCGCCAGGTCCCTTTGCGATCAGGTCGACGATGGGTATCCCGGCCCACTCGGGGTGCTGGTGAGTCTGGTTGAAATGTCCCGGTGTCACGTTTGCGCCGAGCTTGAGCTCACCAGTGTGTTCGACCGGCTCGCCCGCAAGCAGCCGTAGGAAGTGACTCTTGCCCGTGCCATTCGGACCGACGACGGCAACACGTTCGCCGGCGTCGATCTCGATCGAGAACTCGTCTGTCAGGCCCGCGATCTCGAGATCGGAGATGCGAAGGGCTCTCTTGCCGGTCCGCCCGCCGACCAGCCGCACGTCGATGTTCTGGTCGCGCACACGTTGTGGGGGAGGAGCTCCCTCGTGGCGCTCGATGCGCTTTTGGGTTTCACGAATACGTGGTGCGAACTTTTCGGAGATGGTGGCCCTCACCCGGTACTCGACCAGCAGCTTCTTGAGGCGTTTGCGCTCTTCTTCGTGCCTGGCGAACTCCTCGTCGAGGCGCGTTCGCCTGGCTTCGCGCTCGTCGTCGTAGGTGTCGAAGCCCGCGCCGTGCGTCCAGGCAGTTCCGCCTTCGATGGTCACGATCTT
>JAGQSP010000688.1 GCA_020439485.1 Acidimicrobiales bacterium
GTTCGCGGCTACTTCGATGCGCGTGCCTCGGCCAATGCAGCGCCGGCGCCCGACCCCTTGAGCCCTGGTCTTGCCGAGTACGCGACCGGCGAGGAGTTGGCTGCTGTCGTGGCGAACACGGAACGGAGGCGTGATGGCGGAGAGGCGATCAGGCCTGGCGAAGCAGCGCTGGCCGAGATCCGCGTCGCCGCTGGAACAGTCAATCGTGACTCGGCGACGGTGGCGGCATGTGTCATCGACGACGGCGTCATCTTCGATGTCGCCTCGGGTGAGGTGATCAACGACGACGTCGTGACGCACAACTACCAGATCGAACTCGAACTGGTCGATGGCGTGTGGAAGGTCGCCCGGATTGTGCGGGTACAGCAGTGGGAAGGGGTGGCGGGATGCGCTTTGGCTCCGTCGGACTTTCCCTATTGATCCTCGCCATAGCGACTGCCCTCGCAACATCTCCCGCTGGTGCGGCAGACCAGGGCGACGTTGGAGTCGTCGAGAACAAGGTTGAGATTCGGGCCTCGTCGACGATGGAGGGCGAGGACTGGGGGAGCGACCCCGATTGCGTCTACGAGGTCGTGGTCGAAGACGACATACCAGGACCGGTCTACGACACAGACGGAACACGCCTCTTCAGCGAAACCGGCCGCTGGCTGCGAAAGATCTGCGACGGCGAAGAGACGCCGGTTGGCGGCCAGGTCGTGTTCCCAGAGGGCGACGCATTCACCATCCCCGACCTTCTGCAACAAGCGGTCGACTCACTCGACCCTGCCGAGCCGACCTGGGCGGCGAGCCCAAACGGTACAAGCGTTGCGATGGTGACCCAGATGCCGGTCTGGCTGTGGGTCGAGCCCGTGTACTGGGGCGCAGCGTTCGACGCCCGGGTCGAGACTCCGGGTGGACGGGTGTGGGCGGAGGCGCACGCTGAACCATCGTTCACGACTTGGTCGCCAGGCGATGGAAGCACCGCCGTTTGCGAAGGGCCCGGGCGCCAATGGGCGCCGGGTCTGGACGCATCACCCACCGACTGCACTCACACCTACCGGACGTCGACAGCGGGAACCACCGGCTACCCGATGACCGTGACAGTGACGTTCGAGGTGACCGGTGAAACGAGCATCGACGGGCCGGTAGCGCTCGGACCCATCACGCGTACCTCGGGTCCTGTGGTGGTGCAGGTGGGCGAGATACAGGCCATCGAGACGAACTGACATCAAGGAGCGCGGGCAGCGATGACAACGGCATTGAGATCCCCAGCGGGTGCTGGGCGCAAGGAGGTCGAGTTCGATCTGGCCCCACCGGCGGGCGTTCGCACACGTCGGCTACCCGAACTGGGAGCAGGTCTGCTGTTGGTGGTTGTTTGCATGCTCGGTGTTTTGTGGTGGCAGGCGTCGAGCACCGCCCGCCAGCCGGCCCTGGCGCTGCAGGTCCCCGTTGAGCGGGGTGAGGTTGTAGAGCTCTCGGATCTGCAGGTTGTTCAGATCGACACGGACGACGCCGTGAACTTCCTGTCCGACGCAGACGCAGCGGTCATCGTCGGTCGAACAGCACTGGTCGATCTTCCCGCTGGCGCACTGGTGTCGCCATCGATGTTCACTGCCGGCTCGACCCTCGAGACCGGCGAGGGAGTCGTCGGCTTGTCGTTGGAAGCAGGCCAGCTCCCATCGCTACGCCTCACGACCGGCGACATTGTGGCCGTCGTTTTGACACCGTCGCCAGGTGATCCGAAGGCCTTCGACGACACGATCGACGGGACCCTCCTTGTCGAGCGGGCGGCTGTTGTCGAGGTCGAACCGGTCGGAGTGCAGGGCGGCTTGTTCGTCGCCTTGCAGGTCGGCGAACAGGACGCAGCCCGGGTTGCGACCGCCGCATCCTCGAGCCGCGTACGCCTCATCCAGGTGTCGGAGGTCCAGCAGTGAGCCTCTTCTGCTTCGCTTCGGCCAAGGGCGCGCCCGGTGTCACCACGACGGCCCTCGGCGTGGCCGCAGCCCTACCGACCGGGGACTCGAGATGCAAGGTGCTCGTCGAGGCCGACCCATCGGGTGGGTCGCTCGCGATCGTCCACCGGGTGTCGCGACAACCGGGGCTGATCAGCCTGACCGCCTCTGCTCGCCACGGCCTGTCCCGAGACGACCTGTGGTCGCACGCCCAGGAGCTGGGTGGTGGTCTGCCGGTGGTGGTTGCACCCGAGCGAGGCGATCGGGCAAGCGCCGTCTTGTCCGACGGTGCGGCAGCGCTGGGCCCATGGCTCGCCCAGCGGCACGACGTGACAGCTATTGCCGACTGCGGGCGCATCAACTCCGAACAGGTCTCGTCTGGTCTCATCTCCCACGCCAACCACGTCTTCTTCGTCGTCCGCCCGACAGCCGAGCAACTGCA
>JAGQSP010000689.1:0-2521 GCA_020439485.1 Acidimicrobiales bacterium
CAAAGCAGCCAATTTGGCAGCGCTTGCATTAGATCAGCGTAAGGGCTGGTTTGCGTTGCCGTGTTTCGCCAAAGCACACTTTGGTGGTCGAAGGGGTGTAAATGACACGAGGAATCCTGGCCTACGGCAGTTACGTGCCTTACAACCGGCTGCAGCGCTCGAAGATCTCATCGACGCTGGGCCAAGGGGGCGGCCGGGGGACCAGGTCGGTGGCCAGCTACGACGAAGACACCACATCGATGGGTGTCGAGGCTGCACGCCAGGCGATGTCCTCGTCCGGCGCAGGCAACCCCGGAATGTTGACCTTCGCCACCACCGTTCCCGCATACCTGGACAAGACCAACGCCAACACCATCCACGCGGCGCTGGGCCTGGCCCCCACCGTGCTCACCAGCGACATGATCGGTGGGCCCCGTTCGGCCAGTGGCGCCGTCATCGGGGCCATCAGCTCCATGGCCTCCAGCCTGGTGGTTGCCTCAGACATCCGCACGGGCATGCCGGGTGGCGCCGACGAATCCAACGGTGGCGACGCAGCCGTGGCCCTGCTGATCGGCGACGACGACGATGGGCCACTGCTGGCCCAGTGCATCGGCGGTGGGTTCTCGGCCGGTGAGTTCCTCGACAGATGGCGCAGCCCAGGCGACCGCTCGTCGAAGGTGTGGGAAGAACGATTTGGCGAGACCGCCTACCTGCCCCACGTCGAGACCGCTGTCGAGATGGCGCTGGGCGCCACGGGCACCAGCCCCGAGGCGGTCGACAAGGTGATCCTGACCGGAGTGCACCCCAGAGCAGTGCGCGCCTCATTGAAAGCGATCGCGGTGAACCCCGACAAGGTGGTCGACGACCTGTCGATGGAGGTCGGCTACACCGGGGCAGCACATGCCTGGCTGCTGCTGGCCAACGTGCTGGACACCGCCGAGCCCGGCGAGGTCATCATGGTCGTCGAACTGTCCGACGGGGCCACAGTCAGCCTCTTTCGAACGACCGAAGCCCTGGCCTCCGGTCGACCGTCGCGGTCGGTGAGGGCCCAGATCGACGCTGGAAACGACTCGCTCGAATACGCAGCATTCCTGACCTGGCGCGGGGAGATCGTCCGCGAACCGCCGCGCCGTCCCGACCCAGATCGTCCGGCCGGGCCACCGTCGAACCGCACCGCCGACTGGAAGTTCGCCTTTGTGGGAACCCAGTGCAACCAGTGCGGTGCCAGGCACCTGCCCCCAGCCCGGGTGTGCGTCAAGTGCCGCTCGGTCGACGACATGACCGAGGTCTCGCTCGCCGACTCGCAGGCCACCATCGCCACCTACACGGTCGATCGCCTCGCATATTCGCTGGCGCCGCCCGTGGTCGCAGCCGTGCTGGACTTCGACGGTGGGGGCCGCTTCACCAGCGAGATGACAGACGTCGACGCCGCCGATGTGAAGATCGGCAATCGGGTCGAGATGACGTTCCGCAGGCTCTATGTCGCCGACGGCGTGCACAATTACTTCTGGAAGGCTCGACCGGTCGTCTAACGCGACCCGATCGAACAAAGGGGGCCACCCATGGCATCAAACGGAATCAAGGACAAGGTCGCCATCGTCGGGATGGGGTGCACACCCTTCGGCGAGCGATGGGACAAGAGCGTCGACGATCTGCTGATCGACGCCTGCGAAGAAGCGTTCAACAACACCAACATCGACCGCAACGAAATCGACGCGTTCTGGCTGGGAACCATGGGCTCTGGCATCTCGGGCCTGACCCTGTCACGGCCGCTGAAGATCGACTACAAGCCGGTGACCCGCGTCGAGAACATGTGTGCCACGGGCTCCGAAGCGTTCCGCAACGCCTGCTACGCAGTGGCCTCGGGTGCATACGACACGGTCATGGCCGTCGGCGTTGAGAAGCTGAAAGACTCGGGCTTCTCGGGCCTGGTCGTGGCAGACATCGCCAACGACGGCACCAAAGCCCAGGTCACCGCGCCGGCCAGCTTCAGCTTCCTGGCGCCCGCCTACGCCAACAAGTACGGCGTCGACGACGGCACCATGAAAGAGGTGCTGTCGCGCATCGCGTGGAAGAACCACTACAACGGCGCCCGCAACCCCCGTGCCCAGTTCCAAAAGGAAGTGGGCATGGAGACCATCTGCAATGCGCCCCTCATCGCCGGTCAGCTGGGCATCTTCGACTGCTCTGGTGTGTCCGACGGTGCTGCGGCGGCCATCATCGTGCGCGCCGAAGACGCCTACAAGTACACCGACAAGCCCCTGTTCGTGAAGGCGCTGGCGTTCACCGCCGGCCCCGCAGCCGGCCCCATCGACCCCGACTACGACTACACGACGTTCAACGAGGTCGTTCGGTGCGCCGAAGACGCCTACCAGCAGGCCGGCGTCACCGACCCCCGCGGCGAGATCGCCATGGCCGAGGTACACGACTGCTTCACACCCACCGAGCTGGTGCTGATGGAAGACCTGGGGTTTGCCGAGCGGGGCACGGCCTGGAAGGAAGAACTCGCCGGCACCTTCGACCTCCACGGCGAGCTACCCGT
>JAGQSP010000689.1:2762-2959 GCA_020439485.1 Acidimicrobiales bacterium
ATTACGCGGAGAAGGGCCGCCCGGTTTCCCGGACGGCCCTATCGCCGCACAGTTCACCCGGTGGGTGACCTGCTACCTCACCTGAGGGACGTCACGACCCGTTCTTGATCGTTCCGCAGTCGGTGAGGGGACCCTTGGTGCCGTCGTCGAACACGACCCGCACCTGGTAGCTGAGCGTGCCGTAGGTGTCGGCGCCA
>JAGQSP010000690.1 GCA_020439485.1 Acidimicrobiales bacterium
CGCCAGTCGGTCACAGGGGCTCCGGCGACCGCGGCATGGAACACATCGGGCCTGCGCATCACCGCAAGGGCCGCCAGGTAACCACCAAACGACCATCCCCTGATGGCGACACGTTGCAGATCGAGTGCGCCCGGGTATCGCTCGGCGACGGCATGGAGCGCATCGACCTGGTCTTCCAGGACCGGTGCCGCGAGGTCGCCCCACACGGCGCGTTCGAACGAACTGGTGCGCCCCGGCGTGCCCCTGCCGTCGGTCACCACAACCACGAAGCCCTGATCGGCGAACCACTGCGAGGTCGTGAAGAGGGCATGGTTGTGTTGCACCCTCTGGGCGTGGGGCCCGCCGTATGGATCGAGCAGCACGGGCAGCGCAGCGGCTTCGGCCGGATCGACACCGTTGGGGAACAACACCGCTGTCGCCAGCTGCCTGGTTCCGGCGCGCAGAATCGTGACGGAAGGATTCAGCACCGGGGTCTCGGACAGATCGGCGATGTCGTACACCGCCGGACCGGACCGAACCTCGACCTTCAGGCCGGGCCGCTCGAGCGAGCGGCTGGTGACCACCATCGTGGCTCCGCCGAGATGCGCCGAGTGGACACCGGGTTCGACCGTGAGCTGCTCGAGGCCCGCCCGGGTCCACCGATACACGTGCACTTCGGTGGGGTCGGCAGACGCGGTGAACACGATGCCGCCCAGGAATTCGCCAACGACCGAGCGCACCCACAAGCCCGTGCCGCTGACCGCCTGGCCGTCGACCACGAGCTGGCGGGTGTCGTCGACCTCTGCGACGGTGACCATCGCTCCGGCGATCCACGAAGGCGACCCGGGGACCAGTTCGACCCACGTCGGGTCTTCGATCTCGGCGACCGTGGCCACCGCGCCCGTCTGGGGATCGATTGACAACACCACGGTGCGGCGCTGGTCGCGCGGCTGCACCACAGCGAACAGACCGTGCTGATTCCACACCACGTCGGCCAGGTACTCCCACGGCGACCCGTCGCCCGCCAGGGTCAGGTCGACGTCGACCCGACCTCCGTCGAGATCGAATACGGCCAGCGTCACCTCGGCGTTGGCGGTGCCGGCGGCCGGGTAGGGCATGGAGCGCGGTTCGACGCCGGGGTTGGTCGGGTCGGCGAGGTACCAGGTGTCGACGGGCGCCAGGTCGACGCGCGTCGCAACCAGATGCGAGCTGTCGGGCGCCCACCAGAACCCACGGGTGCGGCCCATCTCCTCGCCCGCTACGAACTCGGCGCTGCCCCACGACACCGTCGGTTGGTCTTCGCCCACGACCAGGGCGTCGCTCCGCTCGGCGCCGACCACCCTCAGCGCCTGGCCATCGACATAGGCCACCACGGACCCATCGGGTGAGATGCGGGCATCAAAGGCCGAGCCCTCTATCTCCAGCCCGTCGACCGCACCGGTGGTCGCGTCGGCGACGAAGGGCACGCCTCCCAGCACGAACGAGGCCTTCTGTCCCGCATGATCGAGCGTGTAGGCCACCACTCCCCCGGCCTGCTCGCGGGCGCGCTCGCGCCTGGCGCGTTCGGCTGCGGTGAGGTTCGAATCGTCGATGTCGAGCGC
>JAGQSP010000691.1 GCA_020439485.1 Acidimicrobiales bacterium
TGTCGATCAACCGCAACAAGCGCTCGATCGTTCTCGATTTCCGCAACCCCGACGACGTCGCTGTGGTGCACGAACTGTTTCGTCGCGCCGACGTCGTCGTCGAGAACTTCAAGGTCGGCGCTCTCGACAAGTTCGGCCTCGGCTACGACACCGCTGCCCAGATCAACCCCGAACTCGTCTACTTGTCGATCTCGGGCTTCGGAACCGCAGAAGGCGCAGGCATACCCGGATACGACCTGGTTGTGCAGGCCGTGTCCGGTCTGATGAGCCTCACCGGCGATCCGGAAGGTCCGGCCTACCGAGCCGGCATCTCGGTGTTCGACGTCATGACCGGGCTTCACGGCACCATCGGCCTTCTGGCAGCACTGCACCAGCGCTCGCAGACGGGCAGGGGCCAGCACGTCGAAGTCAACCTGTTGTCCTCCGCGCTGTCGGGGTTGGTAAACCACACGGGCGGCTACGCGGCAGCAGGTGTGGTGCCCTTCAGGATGGGCAACGAGCACCCCAGTGTGTACCCGTACCAGACAATGCCCACCGCCGACCGCGACGTCATCGTCGCCTGCGGCAACGACAGGCAGTTTCAGGCACTGTGCAACGTGCTCGGCGTTCCCGAGTTGGCCCAAGACGACCGGTTCAAGCTGAACGCCGACCGCACCGCCAACCGCGAGATCCTCCACCCCATGCTGTTGGCCGAGTTGGCCAAGTGGTCGGCCGACGATCTATTCGACCGCCTGAACACCGCCGGGGTGCCGTGTGGGCCGGTGAACACGATCGACGAAGGGGTCGCCCTGGCCGAGCGCCTGGGGCTGAACCCGATAGTCGAGGTCGCCGAAGTCGACCGCTCGGTGAGTCTCATCGCCAACCCGATCACCTTCAGCGACGCCCAGGCGTCGTACCAGAGGTTGCCGCCGCGGTTGGGCGAACACACCGACGAGATTCGCGCATGGCTCGACGAACCGGCTTCGTGACCCAGCCCAGAACAGGAACCAGATGACCTCAACCCCCCAACCCACCTACCGCACCGGAATCGGCGCTTCCGACCTTCACAGCATCAAGCTGCTCGGACACGAACTGGCCGACGATCTGCTTGGCCAGATCACGTTCGGGGAACTCGCCTACTGGCTGGTCGCCAAACGTCGTCCCTCACCCGGCCAGCGAGTCATGTTCGAGGCTGTCTTGGTCGCGTTGGCCGATCACGGGTTCACGCCAACGGCCATATCCGCGCGTCTCACATATCTCAGCGCCCCCGATTCGATCCAGGGTGCCCTGGCGTCGGGATTGTTGGGCGGCGGCAGCCGGTATCTGGGTGTCACCGAAGACGCGGCCCTGTTCCTGCACGCGGCATTGGCCGATCTCGACTCGCTGCCGACCACCGATGAAGGTTGGGATGAGGCGGCGCTGGACCTGGTCGGCCGCACCAAGCAGGCCGGACGATTCGTGCCAGGTTTGGGCCACCCGGTTCACAAGGACGGCGACCCCCGCACCCCCACCCTCATGCGTTTGGCCCGCGAGAACGCGCAGTTCGGTCCTCACCTCGAACTGTTCTCGGCCATCGGTCGGGTGCACCCACAGGTGCTCGGCCGCACTCTTCCCCTGAACGGTGCCGGCGTATGTGGCGCCGTTCTGGCCGACATCGACCTGCCCATGGGAGTGATGCGCGGATTTGCCCTGCTGGCGAGATGTGCCGGGATCCTGGGCCATCTGGCCGAGGAAATGACCGATCCTGTGGCTCAGGAGATGTACATGAACATCGACCGCAACACCGATTACCAGCCACCGACCAACTGACCAGGAGACGAGAATGCTCGACACCACCGTCATGGGTAGCTACCCGCAGCCGCGCTGGCTGGTCGATCGCGACCGCCTCGTGGGGGACGGCGTTCCACGGGTCCGCAACCGCGAGCTGTGGAAGGTTTCCGACGAAGACTTCGACGAGGCCATCGAGGCCGCCACCCTGATGGCCATCGCAGACCAGCAGGACGCAGGCATCGACATCATCACCGATGGTGAGGTGGGTCGCGAGTCTTACTTCAACCACTTCGCCAACTCGCTGGGAGGTGTCGACAAGGAGCGCATCGGGCAAGGGGTCAACCGCCGTGGTGGCGTGGCCGAGGTGCCCCTGGTCAATGGACCCATCGTGCGCGAGCATCCCATCGAACTCGACTCGGCGCGGTTCTTGCGCGACCACTCGACCGCGCGCACCAAGGTCACCGTTCCCGGGCCCTTCACTCTCAGCCAGCTGGCACAAAACGACTACTACCCAGATCAAGCGGCGCTTGCCATGGCCTATGCCACGGCGGTCAACCAGGAGCTTCGCGACCTCCAAGATCTGGGCATCGACGTGTTGCAGCTCGACGAGCCATATCTGCAGGCCAACGCAGAGTCCGCCCGCGAGTTCGCCGTCGAGGCGATCTCGGCGGCTCTCGATGGCATCACCGCTACCACGACCCTGCACACGTGCTACGGCTACGCGATCTATGTCGAGAACAAATCGTCTGGTTATCCGTTCCTGGACGAGCTGTCGCAAGTGCCGGCCGACTTCATAGCCATAGAGACCGCCCAACCCGGGCTGGGGCCCGAAATCGTCGAACGGTTGGCGCCCAGAGGGGTCGTGCTGGGCGTTATCGACCTGGGCAGCGACCAGGTCGAAGATCCCCACGCCATCGCCGACAAGGTTCGCGGGGCTCTGCGCTACACCACCCCAGACAAGCTGGCGTTCTCGCCCGACTGCGGAATGAAATACCTGCCGCGCTCACTGGCCAAGGCCAAGCTGGCAGCGATGGTCGAGGGCGTGAAGATGGTGCGCGACGAGCTGTGACCCCGACACCGCCGGTTCAGGCACTCAACGCCTGATTGATACGCCGCCAGATCTGCTGATAACGCTGCCAGGTGCGCTCGTGCCATTCGGGGTCATCATCGGCGAAGACGGCCCTCAGCGCCTGCTTGATGGGCGCAGCCTCTGAACCGGTGGGGTCGCCGTAGCCGTGCAGCCATGCGTCGGCGCGCAACGCCATCAGCACCTGGATGATCTCGACCACGCCGTATTCGATCGCCACCGCGTGAACCTGGGCGGGCGACAACCACTGGGTAACGGCCGAGATCCACTCGCCGGCCAGCTGAGCCGACACCGACTCCCCCGACGCCAGCGACACCAGATCGTCACCGAACACGGCCTGATCGGCCTCGAAAGCGTCGCTGGTATCGGGCACAGAGCTGATCAACTCGCCGACCCCCCACGGCCCCAGACCGGTGTGCAGGTCGACGATGACCACCCGGTCGAATCGCGCGAAGGGTCCGCTGCACAGGTCGCGCAACAACCGGTTAGCCCACGATGGCTCGACACCTCCGTAGAACAAACCCTTGGGATGGTCGTACTGGCCACCCGACACGATCTCTTGCACCTCGGGCATACCCCTTTGCTCGAGAAGCTCGAGCAGCGCCCGAAGTGTCGCCTGTTGGGTCGCTTCGTCCCATTTGGCTGGCACCAGAACATCTGCGATTGGCCCATAGCGTTCGTTGACGGGCCTGGCATCGAAGTCGACGAAGTTGCGGTTGAGGTCGATGTTGTCCTCGTTGGTACGCCGCACCCACGCAAAGCCGTAGGGGTTGAGGGCGTGCAGCATCACCATCGACGTCGACGGCGCCAGCTCGATGCCCTCGACGATGTGGCGCGTCTGGATGGCCGAACCGGCGAAGCCCTCGACGCCGTGGGTGCCCGACACGACCAGGACGAGGTTCTGGTCGCCTTCGGCTTCGGCCAGCCAAGCCAGGTCGACAGCCAGATCCTCGCCGTTGGGTCCGGCGTCCGGATGGGCGAACGTTTCGACACGCGCACCGGCTGCACTCGACGCTTCCAGGAAACGCGCCCGAGCCTGGCCATAGCTGGAGGCAAGTGGTGAGGTCATCCGAGCAGCGCGTCGACGAAGGCGTCGGGGTCGAAATCGACCAGATC
>JAGQSP010000692.1 GCA_020439485.1 Acidimicrobiales bacterium
GCCTTCGGTGTGTTCCGCTTCCGTCGCGACACCATCTGATCGACGGATAACCCCGTCAAGACCCCACGACTCCTGCGATGAGACCCCGCATCTGGTTTCCGATCAAGACGGTCAGGTCTGCCCTGGCCCATGTATTGGCGATCGTCTTGGTGTTGGGAATCGCAGGGGTCGTGGTCAGGTCTCTCGTCGACCCCGCAGCGACGAGTGAGCGGTCAGCGGCAGGCTCTACGTCTCGTGGCATTGGCGAGAGCCTCCCGACGGTCCCGGCCGAGGTGCCCCGGCCGGGACCCCTGACCAACTCCGACAGTTCCGGAGACGCCAACGCCGATGACGAGTCGTCTCAGGCCGATTCGCAGGCTCTGCTGCTGGCAAACGCTGCGGTTCCGCTGCCCTCGAGGCTTGGTGTGCCCGAGGTCGACGAAGGCCCCGTGCCGGTGCGGATGGAGTTCGAAGATGTCGATGCCAGCGCAGACATAATTGCAGCTGGCGTGGACGATGCAGGCGAGTTCGATGTGCCGCCGGCATCGCAGATCGGTTGGTATCGGTTCGGACCGGCTCCAGGCCAGGACGGTTCGGCCGTTCTGGCTGCCCACATCGCCTTCAACGGCCGCGACGGTGTGTTCAGATACCTCGACGAGGCCGAGGTCGGCGACCGCTTCACAATCGAGTTCTCCGACGGGTCTGCCAGCGAGTTCGAGGTCACCGAAACGGCCCAGTACGCCAAAGACGATCTCCCCTCCGAACGTGTCTTCGCACGCAGTGGCTCACCATCGGTGGCGCTGATCACCTGTGGAGGCGCGTTCGATTCGGCCGAGTCGAGCTACGAGGACAACGTGGTCGTCTACGCGGAGCCGGTCCGATGATCGGGGGCGGTGTGGCGCTGGCCATCGCTCCGGACTTTGCACCACCGACCCTCGGCGCTGGGTATCGTTCTGGTGTGACCGACGCCGATCTCGACGAACTGGTCAGACGATTCGTCGCCGGAGATGCACAGGCCCTCGAGCAGGTCATCTCGGTGCACGGTGCCTCGATCCAGCGCTTCTGTAGCCGCTCGGTCGGACCAGACCACGCGGCCGACGTCGCCCAGGAGACATTTGTGGCGGCATGGCGGTCGCACCACAGGTTCGAACCGTCGCGAGGCGGGCTCGGCGGGTGGCTCACCGGTATCGCCCGCAACAAGATCAAGGACCACCTCCGCCGGCGAACGGTGGCCCTGGTGTCAGATCCGATGGTTCTGGAACCGTCGACGAACACTCACGCAGTGCCCGCCGACGACATCGACCGGCTGGCCGAGAAGATGGTGGTGGCCAGCGCCATCGAACAGCTGCCAGACCGGATGCGCAAGCATGTCGAGCTAGCGTTCTTCGGCGAACAAACCCACGATCAGATCTCCGAACTGACGGGTACTCCGTTGGGTACGGTCAAGAGCGACATCAGGCGCGGTCTGCAAAGGCTGCGAGCCGAGCTGGAGGGTCTCGATGCAACACTTTGACGACGACCGCCTGCTCGGCGCCCTGCGCGGCGGGCTCGACGAGCCTGCAGGTGATGAAGACCTCGAGTTTGCCGACCGGGTCGGCAGGCTTGCCCGTGACGCTCGGTCCGAAGGGTTGTTCGACCCCGCGCCCGCTATCGATGCCCGAGCGATGGCGGCCGCAGTTCATTCGGCAGTAGCGGCCGATGCCACCGCTCCCATGACCGAGGGGGCCGAGATCCTCGCCATGCGTTCGCGCCGGGGGATGGGATGGCTGAAGAGGCCAGGGCTGATCGGTGCGGCCGCGGCCGCGTTGGTGGTTGCCGCCGGCCTTGCAGCCATCGTGTTCAATGGCCAAGACGACTCGCGGCTGCTGGCCAGCGCCGACCTCGACCTGCTGGGCGACAGCGGAGGCGCCATGGCCGAGTTGATCGAAGTCGACGATCACCTCGAGATCCGGCTCGACACGGCTGGTCTCAGCGACCCGGCCGTCGCATCGGGCGATGGTTACCTCGAGGTATGGATGCTGGCTCCTGACGTGTCGGGCCTCATCTCTCTGGGGCCGGTCCGGGAGGATGGCCTGTATCGGCTGCCCGACGGGTTCAACCCTGCAACCATGCCAGTGGTCGACGTGTCGCTCGAGCATTTCGACGGTGATCCCACCCACTCGGGCAACAGCTTGGTGAGGGGCCAACTCGATCTGTGAGGGTCGTGACCTGGAACGTCAACTCGATCCGCAGCCGCACCAGGCGGCTGGTCGGGTGGGTCGAACGCAACTCGCCAGACGTTCTGTTGCTGCAGGAGACCAAGACCGCCGACGACAGCCTGGTGATAG
>JAGQSP010000693.1 GCA_020439485.1 Acidimicrobiales bacterium
ATCGGGTCCGATGTAGGTGCGACCGGCATCACCAACCCAGAACGGGTTGCCTGGGAAGTCAGCGGCCAGGGCCCTCAGCCGCCGTCCGTATTCGGCGTAGGCCTCTTCGCCGGTCATGCCGTCGCAGCCCAAGCCTTCGACTGCGGTGTCGCGATAGCGGATCAGGTTCAGCATCACGATCGGAACGTCTGGATCTGCTTCGCTGAGCAGCCTCCACTGGTCTTCGGTGCGATCTACGTGCATGTCGGCAGACTAAGCGATCCGCTAGGGCAGCTACTGATGAGCCGGCGGTTTAGAGGCGGCAGCGAAGCTCTCGTTGATCACCTTGGCGATGGGCTGATCACCATGGGCGTCTTGCCAGCGGGTGAACGCGACATCGAGAGTGGCGAGCGCAATCGCGGCGGTGACGTCGTCGGCGATGCCGGGTGCGTCGCGGCCGTCGATCAGGGCGAGGGCGGTCGCGAGTTCGGAGCGGTTGGTCGCTTCGTTCTGGGCTGCGACACCGAGGATGGACGGGTGGCCGTAGACCAGTTTGAGGCGTCGCAAGAGCAGGTCGGTGTCGTCGCGCTGACCGTAGGCGGCCACCGCTGCGTCGCGAAACGCCTCGAGGGGTGGCTGTTCGACGAGGCGATGCGCTAGCTCGGCGTCGATGGTGCCATCGAACTCGTCCCACAAGACGATGGTCTCCTTGTTGCCGAAGTGGCGGTAGATCGTGGCGGTCGATACACCGCTCGCCGCAGAGATGGCGTCGATGGTGGTGTCGTCGTACCCGTTGCGTTCGAACAGGTCGATCGCGGTGCCTTGGACGAGGCGCATGGCGGTTAGCCGTTGGCGCTGTCGGAGCCCCATCGCCTTCTTCATGCTTACCATCCTATCAAACTGATAGTAGCCATCAATTTGATGGACTCTACGGTAGAGTCGAGTGATGGCCGCCGTCACCCCGACACCTCGCCGCCCGACCGCTGGCAAACGGATCATCGGGCTCGACATCGCCCGCGCGTTTGCCATCGTCGGAATGGTCATCGTCAACTTCAAGGTCACCATGAGCGCCGAGACCGACGGCCCTCAATGGCTGCGGTCGTTCGCCGCCGTGTTCGATGGTCGTGCGGCCGCGACCTTTGTGGTTCTTGCCGGCATCGGCGCCAGCCTCGGGTCTAGACGTCAACGCGACTCGGGTTCGCCGGCAGCGAGGAGGGCTGCCCAATGGACCCTCGCCAAACGTGCCCTGTTCCTGTTCGTCATCGGCTGGGCGTTCTATCCGATCTGGCCTGCCGACATCCTCCACTACTACGGCATTTACCTCGCAATCGGCGCCGTCGTCTTGTTCGCTTCCAGCGAGCGACTGCTCGCGCTTGCTGTTGCAGTGATCGTGGCTTCCTTCGTTTTCGTCATCGCCTTCGATCCCTTCGCCAACTGGGATCTCGACGACTACTCGTACCGAGGCATCGACACAGTCGAGGGATTCATTCGCAACCTGTTCCTAGACGGCTTCCACCCCGTGCTTCCATGGGTCGCGTTCTACTTGTTCGGCATGTGGCTCGGCCGGACCGACTTGCGCGACTCGGCTTGGCGGCGCCTGCTCGTCATCCGTGCCGCCATCATCGTGGTCGCGACAGAGGCAGCTGCATGGATCGTGCTCGGGCCGAAAGGCTCCGACCTGAGCGAATTGGACGACCAGAGCTGGCGGTGGCTGTTCTCGGTCGAGCCGATCCCGCCGCTTCCGCTTTACCTCGCGGCCGGAGCGGGAACCGCAGTGCTGGTCATCGTCGGGTCGATCTGGATAGGCGACCATGTCTCTGAGCGACTCACCGAGCCGCTCGTGTCGACCGGTCAGCTCGCGCTCACCATCTATGTCGCCCACGTCCTGATCGGGATGGGAACTCTGGAAGCGATGGGTCGACTGGAAGACCAGACACTCGGCTGGGCGGTGCTCACCGGTCTCGCTTTCAGCGGGGCCGCTGTCGTCGCGGCGTGGGCGTGGCGACGTCGGTTTGCGCGCGGACCGCTCGAGGCCGTGATGCGACGAATCGCCGGATGAGTATCCGTCTCCACCCGCCCGGGCTGCCTGACCTTTCGACCTGACCCGATTCACTCCGGCTGAGGTCGTGCTCACGCCGACGTCGGCCACATGCGGGAATCGCCCTTGATGGAGCGCCGGGTCGAGCCGATAGGAGTTGATGAGTCGGCCGGCTCCGGTGGCCCCACATTCGTTACGCATCGCACTACCGCTCGTCGTCTTCGTCGCCGTGCTCGCATCCCTGATCGGTGTGTCGGGCGCCGACGATCAGATTCGCCATGGCGGGGTTGTGCCCGAGGCTCCCAGGCAGGGCCTCCCGCAGATACAGGACGGGGTCGTAAACGCCAGCGTGG
>JAGQSP010000694.1 GCA_020439485.1 Acidimicrobiales bacterium
CTCGACCTGTCGCTGCCGGGAATCGGGGGTCTCGACATCCTCCGGCGGGTGCGCCAGGGCGAAGAGCGCGACGGTGGTTACCGTCTGCCGATCATCGTACTGTCAGGCCGAGACGGTGAGACCGACCGCATAGTGGGGCTCGACATGGGAGCCGACGACTATCTGGTGAAACCGTTCTCGCCAGGAGAGTTGGCCGCTCGGGCCCGGTCGGTGTTGAGGCGCAGCAGCGCCTACGGGCCCTCACGGTCTGCACCGTTTGTGCCCAAGGGTACGGGGGTCGAGATCGACTCGGTGTCACGTGAAGTATGGGTCGATGGCCAACCCGTCGATCTCGCTGCCAAGGAGTTCGAGCTGCTGGCCTATTTTGTCCAGCACCCCCGACGGGCGTGCTCTCGCGAAGAGCTTTTGGCTGCCGTGTGGTCAAGCAGCGAGGGTTGGCAGACGCCTGCGACGATTACCGAGCACGTGTACCGCCTGCGCCAGAAGCTGGAAGCCGACCCCAGCAGGCCGCTGCGGCTACGGACGGTGCGCGCGGTGGGATACAGGTGGGAGGGATGACGGTGCTTTCGGGTGACGAGGCTGCGGCGGTGCTCGATCACCAGTCGTCGGTGATGGAACAGCTGGCGGCCGGCGCGTCGCTGGACGTCGTGCTCGAAGGCATCGTCGTGGCGCTCGAAGCGCTGATCGTCGGCAGCAGGTGCTCGGTGTTGCTCCTGGACGGACACGGCGTGCTGAGGCACGGCGCGGCGCCCACATTGCCGGCCGCCTACTCCGAGGCGATCGACGGACTGGCACCAGGCCCGCTTGCGGGTTCCTGTGGCACCGCCGTGCACTATGGCCGCCAGGTGGTTGCCAGCGACGTCGCAACCGATCCGCGCTGGCAACAGTTCCGCGACCTCGCGGTACAGCACGACATCGGCGCATGCTGGTCGAGCCCCATCAGGTCACAGTCGAGGATCGTCGGCACCTTCGCCGTGTACGACCGTAGGCCTCACGAACCCGACGACCGCGAGCGCGAGCTGGTGCGTCGCTTCACTCACCTGGCCTCGATCGCCGTTGCCCACGACGGAGCAATGCGCGAACGCGAGGCGCGTCACAGAGCCGAAGTGGCCCGCGAGTCTGCCGAGCGAGCAAACCACGCAAAATCGCAGTTTGTCACCGCGCTCAGCCACGAGCTGCGAACGCCGCTGCAGTCGATAACCGGATTCACCGAGAGTCTGAAGACCCTCGACCTGTCGCCCGACCGAAGGCACAAGGCGCTCGACGGCATCTCGAAGGCCTCGGCCCACATCTTGTCGATCGTCGACGATGTTCTCGACCTGGCCCGGGTCGAGGCCGGCGCGATGCCCTTGACGCTGGAACCGCTGGACGCGGCATCTGTGGTCGCGACCACCGTCGAACTGACCCAGCCGCTTGCCGCCGAGCGGGGACTGGTCATAGAAGCGGCCGGGCCTGCGCTGGCGGTATCGGCCGATCGTCGCCGCCTGCAGCAGGTGCTGTTGAACCTGGTGTCGAACGCGCTGCGCTTTTCGGCCGCCGGCACCCGCGTAGTGGTCAGCACCGACGAGTCACAAGGTCGGGCGCAGGTGCACGTCGTCGACGAGGGCCCTGGCATTCCCGCCGAGCTACTGCAACGGCTATTCGTGCCTTTCGATCGGTTAGGGGCCGACGCCGGTCGCGAGGGCGGCGCCGGGCTGGGACTGGTGCTGTCGCGCCGTCTGGTCGAGGCGATGGGCGGTTCGCTCGACCTGCGCAGCGCGGTTGGGGTGGGAACCCACGTTACGGTCACCCTCGTGCCAGCCTGAACTGCGGCCGCCGCTCAGCGGTTCAGAGCTCTGAAGACCGGCTTGGTGCGGTTGAACGTTCGAACCAGCTG
>JAGQSP010000074.1 GCA_020439485.1 Acidimicrobiales bacterium
GATCCGGTGCATTGGCACGAGCCCACCCAGGCCACACCCGATGGCGAGGGCTTCTGGGTGGTCAGCCGTCACGCCGACGTGAAGGCCGTGCAGATGGACGCAACGACGTTCTCGTCTGATCGCGGCGGCATCCGCGAGCGCGGAGGCACCGGTATTCGCGACGAGAGCGCGGCCGGGCGCATGCTGAACATGACCGACGGCGACCAGCACCACCGCCTGCGTTCTCTGGTGAACCGGGGTTTCACCGCCCGTGCGATCTCCGACCTGGAGGGCGAGCTCGCCGAAATCACAGGCCGCCTGCTCGACGCCATCGGCGGCGACACCTTCGACGCGGTTCACGACTTCACCCGCGAGCTGCCATCGCAGGCGATATGCATCGTTCTGGGGGTTCCCGAACCCGACCGGGCCGCCCTGGTCGACTGGCTCGACGCGGGTATCGAGGACGCGGGGCCTTCGATCGTTTCAGCAGAGGCCAGCGCCAAACTGCGCCAGTATGCGACCGGTCTGATCGCCGACAAGCGGGCCAACCCCGACGGGGCGATCATGTCGACGATCGTCCATGCCCAACTCGAAGACGGATCTCAGCTGACAGACCGTGAGCTGGAGGCCTTCTTCGGGCTGTTGTTCCCCGCAGGCGCCGACACCACCCGAAGCGCCTTGGCGTCGGCCATCCATGCCTTTTGTGAGTACCCAGATCAGTACCAGCGCCTGCGCGACGACCGATCGTTGATTCCCACCGCCATCGAAGAGATGGTTCGCTGGGCCACCCCATCGATCTACAAGCGTCGCACCGCCAGCCGCGACGTCGAGTTGGCGGGAACAAACATCCGGGCCGGCGACAAGGTGACGTTCTGGGAGATGTCGGCAAACCGCGACGAAACGGTGTTCGATCGCCCGTTCGAGTTCGACGTCGGACGCTCGCCCAACCCCCACCTCGGATTTGGGTGGGGAATACACTTCTGCCTCGGCGCCAACCTGGCGCGCCTGGAGATGAAGGTGGCCCTGGAGGCGCTGCTCGACCGCTATTCGGGCTTCGAGGCCGCCGGCGACCTCGAGTGGATGCCCAACAACAGACTTTGGGGGCTGCGCAGGTTCGCGGTGACGCCCATTCCGATCGGGGAGTGACGAACTTGACCGAAACCATGAAGGCCACCCGCATGCTCGAGGTCGGCCGCATGATCTGCGAAGAAATTCCGGTGCCTCCCATCTCCGACGGGCAGGTGCTGGTTCGCAGCGAGATGGCATCGATCTGCGGCAGCGACCTGCACATCGTGATGATGGGCGCCGGTGTGAGCCACCCAACGCCGTGCCCGCACGGCTATCCCGGCCACGAGGGCATAGGCACGATCGTCGAGAGCAAGGCCCAGGGCCTCGAGCCGGGCACCCACGTTCTGACGTTTCCCAACCCATTCCAGGGCGAGTGCTTCAACCAGTACCAACGGGTGGGCGCCAAGTACTGCATGGCGCTGCCCGACACCGACGTGGCCAGAACCGAGCTGCTGATGGCCCAACAGTTGGGCACGGTGGTGTGGGCCCGCAAACGGTTCCCTCGCGATGTCACGGGCGAAACCGTGGCCGTGGTCGGCCAGGGCAGCGCAGGCCTGTTCTGGACCTACCTGCTGAAAAGGGCCGGCGCCGAAAAGGTGATCGTGTCCGATCTCAGCGACGCCCGCCTGGCGCTGGCCGCCAAATACGGTGCCGACGTAACCGTCAACGCAAGCACCGACTCGCTCGGCGAGGCCGTAGCCGACCTCACCGGGGGCCGTGGCGTCGACTACGCCGTCGAGGCGGTGGGGCGATCCGAGACGTTCCTGTCGTCGGTCGAGTTGCCCCGAGTCGACGGCGAGCTGATGTGGTTCGGCCTGCCTTCCACCGACGCTCCGATCCAGATGGACTTCAACCGGTTCTTCCGAAAGCGCCTGAAGGCCGCCAGCGTGTACGGAGCCCAAGACGAACCCAAAGCCGCTTCGTTCGCCGAGGCCCTCGACCTCATCGCTGACCGACAGATCGACGTGGCCCCACTGTTGAGCCATGTGTACGACGTAGAACAGATCGACGAGGCCATGCACATGGCCCACGAGCCCGTCGACGCCGGCGCCCTCAAGGTGTCGGTCCGCTTCTCTTGAGCCAGAACAGGATCAATGCGTAACTCGAATGCTCAGCCACTGGTAGCCGAGGTTCTCAGATACCTCGACGAGGGTGGTTCGTGGCGTACCAGCCCCCACGAAACTCCCGCCTCTCACTACACCGACCGTGCCCACCTTCAGCTCGAGTTGGACACCCTGTTTCGCGGGCCACAGGTGGTGGCGCTGTCGCCAGACCTGCCCGGGCCCAACACGTTCGTGACGCGCGATCAATACGACGTGCCGTTGCTTTTGACCCGAGACGCCCACGGACAGGTGCATGCTGCGGCCAACGTGTGCACCCACCGTGGCGCCCAGGTGGTGGCCCCGGGCAGGGGCCAGGCCCGCCGCCACACGTGCCCGTACCACGCATGGACCTACGACTCGGCCACGACACTGGTCGGCGTACCCGACGCCGGAGCGTTCCCCGACGTATGCCCCGGCTCGGAGGGGCTGGCACCAGTTCCGGTGGTCGAACGCGATGGGGTCATCTGGGCCGACCCGCGCCCTGGCGCCCCCGCGTTCGACGCCGCGGCCCTCGAGCGAACCGACATGGCAGCATTCGCAGACGACATCGTCGACTACGACATAGCCGGGCACCGCTACTGGCGCACCCACCGCTTCGACCTGGCCATGAACTGGAAGCTGGTGATCGACACGTTCCTCGAGCCGTACCACTTCGCAGCGCTGCACAAGCAAACGGTTGGCCCCTACTTCGTCGCCAACCTGTGCGTCGCCCACCGCAGCGGCCCGCACGTACGCGAGGTTCTGCCCCGCAAGACCTTCGCCGAGATGGCCGATCAGGACCCCACCGACTGGAACCTGGTACCCCACACCGCGATGGTCTACGTGATGTTCCCGAACACCGTGTTCGTCATGCAGATCGACCACATCGAAACCTGGCGGGTCACCCCCGACCGCGACGATCCGGGTCGCTGCATCGTCGACCTCGACTTCTACATACCCGACCAACCGGCCACCGAGTCGTCAGAGCGGCACTGGGAGAAGAACTGGCAACTCACCATCGACACGGTCATCGGTGAGGACTTTGCGGCCATGGAAAGCGCTCAGCGGGGAATGGCCTCTGGCGCCATAGACAAGCTGCGCCTGGGGGCCAACGAGCCCGCGTTGGGCCTGTTCCACCAGGCTCTGGCCGACGCAATCGCCGAGCAAGTCGCGTAACTCCTCTCGCGGCCGGCGTAACCGACCGACAGGATTACTCAGGTCGCTGCGCACCGAATCAGCGCGGTCTAACCTGAGCGAACCCATGACCCAGATCGACGATTCGACTCCACGCGAGCCAGCAGGGGCCACCGCACCCGACGACGCCGTCGCGCGGCGCGACCGTTCGGTCGCGTGGCCCGGCTCGATGTACCCGCTGGGGGCCACTTTCGACGGCGAAGGAACCAACTTCGCCGTCTACTCCGAGGTGGCCGACGTCGTCGACCTGTGCCTGATCGACACCGACGGATCCGAGCGGCGCGTCCCGCTGCCCGAAACGACCGCATTCGTGCATCACGGCTATCTGCCCGGTGTGATGCCGGGGCAGCGCTACGGGTTTCGGGTACACGGGCCCTGGAGCCCGGCCCAGGGGTTGTTGTGCAACCCCCACAAGTTCCTGGTCGATCCATACGCCAAGGCCGTGTCGGGCACAGTCACCTGGAACGAGGCGGTCTACGCGTCCGACGCTGTCGAACCAGACCGGATGAACACCGACGACAGCCTGCCGTTCATGCCCCACTCGGTAGTCGTCCACGAAGAGTTCGACTGGGAAGGCGATACCCAGCTGGGTTATCCGCTGCACCAGACGGTCGTGTACGAAGCCCACGTGCGCGGCATGACCATGGCGCACCCAGACGTTCCCCCGGGGCTCAGGGGAACCTATGCGGGCATGGCCAGCGAACCCATCATCGAACACCTCGTGAACCTCGGGGTCACCGCAGTCGAACTGATGCCGGTTCACCAGTTCGTCGACGATCACTTCCTGGTCGATCGTGGCCTTCGCAACTACTGGGGTTACAACACCCTGGCGTTCCTGGCCCCACACGGCGCCTATTCGGCGGCCGGCGACTCGGGCGGTCAGGTCACCGAGTTCAAACAGATGGTCAAGGCGTTCCACCGTGCGGGGATAGAAGTGATCCTCGACGTGGTCTACAACCACACCGCCGAGGGCAATCATCTGGGTCCGATGTTGTCGCTGAAGGGCTTCGACAACGGGGCCTACTATCGGCTCAACCCCGAACAACCGCGCTATTACGTCGACTTCACCGGCACGGGCAACAGCCTCGACATGCGCCACAGCCAGACCCTGCAGCTGATGATGGACAGCCTGCGCTACTGGATTCTCGAGATGCACGTCGACGGGTTCAGGTTCGACCTGGCGTCGACGCTGGCCAGAGGCCTGCACGACGTCGACCGGCTCAGCTCGTTCTTCGACCTGATCCACCAGGACCCGGTGGTGAACCAGGTGAAGCTCATCGCCGAACCCTGGGACGTCGGCCCCGGCGGCTATCAGGTCGGCAACTTCCCACCGCTGTGGAGCGAGTGGAACGCCAAGTTCCGCGACGGTGTGCGCGACTTTTGGCGCGGTGCCGACGAAACCCTGGCCGACTTCGCGTCGCGGCTCACCGGAAGCTCCGACCTGTACGCGTGGTCGGGGCGGGTTCCGTCGGCCAGCATCAACTTCGTAACCGCCCACGACGGGTTCACACTGGCTGACCTGGTCGCCTACAACGAAAAACACAACGAGGCCAACGGCGAGAACAACCGCGACGGCGAGTCGCACAACCGGTCGTGGAACTCGGGCGTAGAAGGACCCACCAACGACCCGAAGGTCAAGCGCATTCGCCGCACCCGCACCCGCTCGCTGCTGACGACGTTGCTGCTGTCGCAGGGCGTGCCGATGTTGCTGGCGGGCGACGAGATGGGTCGCACCCAACACGGCAACAACAACGCCTACTGCCAGGACTCGACCCTGTCGTGGATCGACTGGGCCACAGCCGACCGCGACCTGATCGAGTTCACCACCCATCTGATTGCCATGCGCCGGCGGCACCCGATATTCCGGCGCCGACGCTGGTTCGAGGGTCGCCACATCCACGGCGACGACGCCGTCGACATGGGCTGGTACCAGCCAGACGGCAGCGAAATGACCAGCGACGACTGGGCCGTGGGCTACGCCAGCGCACTGACCGTGTTCATGAACGGCAAGTCGATCACCAGGCGGGGTCGTCGGGGCGAGCGAATCGTCGACGACGACTTCATGATGATGTTCAACGCCCACGGCGAGGCGCTGGACTTCGCGATCCCACCCGAGCTGGGCCCACGACCGTGGACCGTCGAGATCGACACCGCCGACGGGCACCCCGTCGGGCACCACGTCAGCGACGATGACCGCATTACGGTCGGCCCGTGGGGCACCATTGTGTTGAAGAACACCGACCACTCCTGATTTTCGACCCAGCGATGTCCGGTCCATCAAGTCACGTCCAGCCGACAGGGGAGTAGCCATGCGCGTCTTGTTCGCAACCTCTGAAATGGCCCCGCTGGCCCGGGTGGGCGGTCTCGCTGAAGCCGCAGCCGGGCTGGTCAAGTCGCTGCGTGAGCAGGGTGTCGATGTGACCATCGTGATGCCCGACTACAGCGGCGCCGAGCTCTCGCACCAGCAGCACATCGACGTCGCCGTGCCCGAATGGGTGGGGCCGTGCTCGGTTCGCAGCGGCCTGCACGAAGTGCTCGGCGATCTGACGCTGGTCCACGTGCCGGGCATGGACCGTCCTCACCCCTATACCGACCAACACGGCGAGGGCTGGCACGACAACGACCGGCGTTTCATGGCGTTCTCGGCCACGGTGGCCGCACTGAACGACCAGCAGAAACCCGACGTGTTGCACCTGAACGACTGGCACACCGCGGCCACACTGGGGTTCGTTCACGTCCAGACGCCCAGCGTGCTGACCATCCACACCCTCGGATACCAGGGCACCATGGACGCCGGCTGGATGAAAGTGCTGGTCCGAGGTGCCCATCAGTTCGAGTGGTTCGGTGCGTGCAACCCCCTGGCCGGGGGCGTGGCACTGGCCGACCGGGTGGTCGCGGTCAGCCCCAACTACGCGCGCGAGATCCTCGTGCCCGGCCCCGGCATGGGACTGGAAGGACGCTTGCAGGCGCTTGGCGACCGGCTGGTCGGCATCCGAAACGGCATCGACACCTCGATGTGGAACCCTTCGACCGACCCTCACATCGCCGAGAACTACGACGACACCCGCACCGAGGGCAAGCAGGCCTGCAGAGCCGAGCTGCTCGAGTTGGCCGGCTGGAGCCCGTCAACGGCACCGGTCGTGGGCATGGTCACCCGGCTGGTCGAACAAAAGGGCATCGACATCGTGGCCGATTCGCTGCGATTCCTCGAGGCAATGCCCGCGAAGCTGTTCGTGTTGGGCAGCGGCTCGGCCCACCTGGCCTGGACCCTGGCCGAAGCGGCGCGCATGAGCCCCGACCAGGTGTTCTTCCACGAGGGCTACGACGAACAGCTGGCGCACAAGATCTTCGCCGGCGCAGACCTTTTTGTGATGCCCAGCCGGTTCGAGCCGTGTGGTCTGGCCCAGATGCAGGCCATGGCCTACGGCACCATTCCGGTGGTAACCGACGTCGGCGGTCTCCACGACACCGTCATCGACGCCGATGCAGACCGCGCAGAGGGCACCGGCTTCGTCACCGCTTCGGTCGACACCGCGGGCCTGGTCGATGCCCTGCACCGAGCTGTCAGGGCCCAGCGCCACGCCGGGCGCAGGGCGGCAATTCAGCGCAGGGCGATGACCCACGACTGGTCGTGGGCCGGCCCTGCCAGGCGTCACATCGACATCTACGAAGAGCTGTCAGGCATCTCGTCGCCCAGGTAGGCGATCTGACCCTTCTTGATCACGGTCACCCCACCGGGCGAAACGGTGTAGCGGAGTCGATCGAGGTCGGGATTGTCGCCGACGCTGGCACCGGGAGGAACGATGACGTTCTTGTCGAGAACCGCGTTGCGCACGTGTGCGCCTTCGCCAACGACCACACCATCGAGCAGCACCGAATCTTCCACGAAGGCTCCGCCCCGCACCCGCACGCCTGGCGACAGCACCGAGTTCAGTACCGTGCCGCCCGACACGACCACACCATTGCTCAGCAACGACCTCTGCACGGTCGAGGACCCAAAGCGAGAGTCGGTGATCATCTTCGCCGGCGGGCTCTGACGCGCCAGGGTGTAGATGGGCCAGTCCTCGTTGTACAGGTCGAACTCGGGGAACTCGGCCAGCAGGTCCTGGTGGGCTTCGAAGTAGCTGTCGACGGTGCCCACATCGCGCCAATAGTGGCGGCCCCGCGCCTGGCCGGGAATGACGTTCTCGGCGAAGTCGTACACATGGGCCAGGCCCTTGTCGACCATCATCGGAATGAGATCGCCGCCGATGTCGTGACCCGTCTTGTCGCTGGCGTTGTTCTCGTTCAGCAACTCGACCAGGGCCTCGGTGGTGAACACATAGTTGCCCATCGAGGCCAGAACTTCGTCTGGTCGGTCGGGCAGGGCCGTTACGGTGTCGGGGGCCGGCTTTTCCAGAAATTGGGAGATTTGGGTGCCGCCCTCGGTCTGGATCACGCCGAACTGGTCGGCCTGGCTCTTCAAGACCGGAATGGCAGCTACGGTCACGCCCGCGCCGGTCGACATGTGATGATCGAGCATCTGACGGGGATCGATCCGGTAGATGTGATCGGCACCGAATACGAACACGAACTCGGGCTTTTCGTCATCGATGAGGTTCATGTTCTGGAACAATGCGTCAGCAGAACCCAAGAACCAACGAGGTCCGCGGCGCATCTGCGCCGGCACGGAGGTCACGTAGTTGCCCAGGAATCCAGCGAGACGCCAGGTACGAGACACGTGAACGTCAAGGCTGTGGCTCTTGTATTGGGTCAACACGACGATCTTGCGGAAGCCACCGTTGACCAGGTTCGACAGGGGAAAGTCGATCAGGCGATAGTGGCCGCCGAACGGAACAGCGGGCTTGGCCCGGTCGGCGGTCAGGGGCATCAGCCGCTTCCCTTCACCTCCCGCGAGGACCACACTGAGTACCTTCGGGCGGTTTCCTTGATCGAGCATGCTCCGATTGCATCAGAAATCTCTCACGAAGGCGAGACATGAGCGCACCAACTTCGCAAATTCCGGGTGAAGATCTCTGGCGATTCGCCGAAGGCACGCACGACGGGCTGGCGTATCTGCTCGGGGCACACCTCGACGAAAGCGGTTCGTGCACCTTCCGTGTCTGGGCTCCCAACGCCGCCCGCGTGCACGTCATCGGTGATTTCAACGGCTGGGACCACAGTTCACACTCGCTGTGGCCTTCCGACTCGGGTATCTGGTCGGGACGGATCGACGGGGTCGAGGTAGGCCAGTCGTACAAGTTCGCGGTAACCGACCGGGCCGGCAACACTGTCGACAAGGCAGACCCATTTGCCTTCGCTGCCGAAGAGCCACCGGGCACGGCGTCGAAGATCTGGCGGTTGGACTATCGCTGGGACGACGCCGAATGGATGGCGCGCCGCGGCCAGGTGAACGCCCACGATCGGCCGATCTCGATCTACGAGCTGCACCTGGGGTCGTGGCGTTACGAACCCGGCGGCTATCGGGCTATCGCCCATCAGCTGGCCGACTATCTGGACCAAACCGGGTTCACCCACGTCGAGTTGATGCCGGTGATGGAACACCCCTTCTACGGGTCGTGGGGATATCAGACCACGGGGTACTTCGCTGCGACATCGCGATACGGCCAACCCCAAGACCTCATGTACCTGATCGACCACTTGCACCAGCGCGGATACGGCGTGCTGCTCGACTGGGTGCCCTCACACTTCCCGACCGACGCCCACGGACTCGCCAGGTTCGACGGCACGCACCTGTTCGAACACGCCGACCCGCGCCTGGGGTTCCACCCCGATTGGCAATCGGCGATATTCAACTACGACCGCCACGAGGTACGCAGTTTCCTGCTGTCGAGCGCCCGGTTCTGGATCGAGCGCTATCACGCCGACGGGCTGCGCGTCGACGCGGTGGCTTCCATGCTCTATCGGGATTACTCACGCAAAGCGGGCGAGTGGATCCCAAACGACTACGGAGGGCGCGAGAACCTGGGCGCGATCTCGTTCCTCCAGGAGATGAACCGGCGGATCTACCTGCACCACCCAGACACCCTGACGGTGGCCGAGGAATCCACCGCATGGCCGGGAGTGTCCAAACCCACAGACAGCGGGGGACTGGGGTTCGGCTTCAAGTGGGACATGGGCTGGATGCACGACACGCTCGAATACATTCAGCACGACCCGGTACATCGGCGTTGGCACCACGGCGAGCTGACGTTTCGGCTGGTCTACGCGTTCAGCGAGAACTTCGTGCTGCCGCTGTCGCACGACGAGGTGGTGCATGGCAAGGGATCACTTCTCGAGCGCCAGCCGGGCGATCGGTGGCAAAAGCTCGCAGGCCTCCGGGCGCTTTATGGGTATCAGTGGGCCAGCCCGGGCAAGAAGCTGCTGTTCATGGGTGGCGAGTTCGCGGTGCCGGGGGAGTGGAGCCACGAGGAGGAACTCCCCTGGGCCCTTCTGGGCGACCACGGTCACGGCGGCGTCCAGGCATGGGTTTCGGCGCTGAACGGTTTGTACCGTTCACAACCCGCCCTGTACGAGGTCGACTCCGAACCCGAGGGCTTCCAGTGGATCGTCGGCGACGACGCCGACAACTCGGTGCTGGTGTTCGCCAGACACGGATCGCCAGGGTCGTCTCCGGTTGTTGTTGCGATCAACTTCACGCCGGTGCCCAGGCCTGGTTACAGGTTCGGGGTTCCTGGCGCCGGATCGTGGGTCGAGTTGCTGAACAGCGACGACCACCGGTTCGGCGGTTCGGGCGTGATCAACGAAGGAACCTTCAGCGCCGAACAGATCGGGACCCACGGTCTCGAGCAGTCGATCCAGCTGACCTTGCCGCCGCTGGGCGTGGTGTTCTTGGGGCCCGCCGACTGACACCGGCCACCTCGTCAGCAAACACCTCTCATCAGCGAACACCGGTGTATGCAGGGCGCCAGGCGCCCGCACAACACCGGTGTACGGGATTTTGGATCTACTTTACATAATGAGGATTATCGGCGTTCTGGGAGGATCAGTCGCCGATGAGGCGACGGGCCTGACCAACCCAGTCGTCGCGCTCGATGCGATCTGGGAACTCGGTCAGATACGACTGCAGTTCTGCAACGTCGGGGGCTTCTAGGGCCGCCAGCTGTTCGAAGGTGAAGATGCCGTAGTCATTGAGCAGCTTCTCGAGCTTTGGGCCGATTCCGAAGATCTGCTTCAGGTCGTCCCTGGGCTTGGCTTCGGCGGTCGAGCCGGCCGCGGCCACCGAGACGCCCGCCACGGCTGCGAACACCGAATCGTCGACCGAATCGACTATGGCTGGTCGTACCGGTTCGACGACGTCGGCATCGACCTCTGCGGCGATTTCTGGCGCCGTTTCGGTCTGGGCTGGCCCGCTGGAGCTGGCCGAAGGCTCGGTGAGATCTATGACTGGCTCTGGGTCGTCGACTGGAGCCTCATCGGCCTGGGGCTTGGCCGACATACGAAGGATCAGCCAGCCCAGCAAGTAGCCGAGGCCCACCGAGAACAGGAAAAGGATCGTGAGCTTGATGATCAGTTGAATCATGTCAGACTCCGATCAGGCCGATGTCGACACGGCGGTTGGCCTGACGGCCGGCCGCCGTACTGTTCGAGGCAACCGGTTCAGACTCACCTGCCGACGAGATCACGAGGCGCTCGGGATCTACCCCGGCCTGGGTCAATAGCCCTGCCACGAGATCGGCCCGAGCCCGCCCCAGCCGATCGTTGTAAGCCGAAGACCCACGGCTGTCTGCGTGCCCTCTGACATAGATGTCGCCATCGTCTGGCAGCGTACCCAGCAGGGCCGCCACCCTCGCCACCTCGTCACGGTCGACTACGTCGTCGCCCGAGTCGTCGGTCAGGAAGGTCACCGTGCCCAGCAGACCGCCACCGCTGGCGATTGCCTCGCCCGAGTCGGACTGGGCCGAGAACGGCCGGTATAGGCCCGACTCGAACAACGACCGTGCTGCTTGGGTCGCGGCATCGTCGGCGCCTGCCAGGTCGATGCTGAGCCGCGAACCTCGCAGTGCGACCGAGCCCTGATCCACCGCGGACAGGTCGCCCAAGCGGTCGACGATGGCGATGACCCTGGTATCGGAGCCGGCCAGGGCAGGCGGCCGGCTGTCGACCGTCAAATCGTCTGCCACCGCTCGGCCCTCGAATGCGGCCACTACCCCATCGACGAGCACGCTGCGTTGCGCATCGCTCACGACCACACCACTCACCGTGACGGTGGTGGCGTCCCATGAAATGTCGAGTGATTCGACACTGCGTTCGCCCTCGCCCGCCAGCTTGCCAGCCTTGTCGTCGAAGGCGACGTCGGGGGCACCGTCGTCACCCCGCCTGGCCGCTTCGATCAGCTCGGCCGCCCCATCTCCCACGGCCGCCAGTTCGATGGCCCCGGCGGTCTCGGGAACAGACTGCACGAAGCTCTCGAGTTCGAGGAATCCCTGGGCGGCGGCTTCATCGCCGACCTCGACCTCGATGAGTGTTCGGTCTAGATCTTGGTCGACCCGTGCCGAGGTCGCCGAGGCGAGGAAACGGGCGATGTCGGCGGCCAGCTGCACCAGCTCCTGCCCACCGCCTTGGGCGTTGGTCTCGATGCTCAGCTCGTCGGTGAGCCGACCGCCGGCGACCTCGGCCAGGCTGGCATAGGCCACACCGAGACGCTCGGCGGTGGACTCGTCGGGGACCACTCCCCCGATTGCGACGTCGGTACCGGTGAACTGCGCATCGAAGGTCGCCACTGCGGGCGCCTGAGTGGTGGTCGTGGTTGTGGTCGCAGCTTCGGTGGTGGTTGTCGTCTGCGCAGGTTCGGTGGTGGTCGTGACGTCGGGCGCAGAGGTCGACGTCGAAGACGCCACACCAGTGGTCGTGGTTGCGCTGGTCGTGGTGGTGCTGGTCGTGGTTGCACCACCGCGCGCGAACACGCCCGTCGTTCCGTACATGCCGTCGAGCAAGTCCAGTGCGGCCTGCGCGTCGGCGCCCGAGACGTAGACATCTTGTCCATCGACGTCCACTACCCGTGCATCGATTCCTGCCTGTTCGAGTTCGGCGTTTGCACGCTGCTCGAGGTCGCTCTCCACAGTGCGAGCGCCCCACCAGAGCCCAACCAGCACAACGGCGGCGATGCCTGCGAGCCACCACCAGATGCCCTGGCGAAGCCTCTGGCGCCAGACGAGCCAGGCCAAAGCGACACCCAGCAGCAATCCCGGCAACAAGAATGGCCAGACCTTGCCGACCAGATACATCTACGACCTCACCCTCTAGTTCAGCCAGTGATTGTTTCGTACAAACCCTCATGACGCAACGTGCGCGATGTGAGTCGATGCACAACGTTTCGTGTTCGTGTCGTGCGTGTTTCGAGAATCTGTTCGATCGCTGTATCAGAGTTCAGGTTCGGGTCATGTTGAGAGACCTACCTTCGCTGCATCGCCGATCTCCAAAGGAGAGCTTCAGATGGCCGAAACGGTCTGGCTGCTCGTCTGCGCAGCGATGGTGTTGTTCATGGTTCCCGGTCTGGCCCTCTTCTACGGAGGCATGGTCAGACGCAAGAACATCCTGAACATGCTGATGATGAACATGTACTGCCTCGGCATCGTGCCGTTGGTGTGGGTGCTGGTGGGATTCAGCCTGGCTTCCTCGGGCG
>JAGQSP010000075.1 GCA_020439485.1 Acidimicrobiales bacterium
ACGAACCGAAGCAGGGCTACGACGAACGCCGCGGCCAGCAAGCTCCCGGCGAGGCGCAGCAAGCGTCCGGGTTGCGTCAGCCACGCACCCCCACCGGCGCCAGGCCGCACCGATGTCTCGTCGTTCGCCATGCGACCCGACCCTCTCGTAGTCGTCCCCAGGAGCGTACCCGCCCCGGCGGCGCGGGAGGTGTCGGCACGCTCAATTGCGGCCAGGAGCCTCGTTGGCCATGAGGACCTCTGCCTCGGGCCGCGACAGCCCCCACCGCATCGCCAGATCAACGCTGGATGGAGCATAGGCGTCCAACTGTGGCGTCTGATCGGACACGACCAGCCGCGCCCCCTCCGGGTCGATGACGCCCTCGATGTAGTCCCATTGCCCAAAGTCATTGAAGACCACGAACCGCCAGCCATTGGTTGTGGTGAACGACACCAGGTTCGACCAAGCGCCCCACGGCTCCGATGGCGACACACCAACGACGCCAGCCTCGATGCGCTCGATCACTCGGAGGGCCTCGGCCTCGGTCGGCATCTGCGAGGTACTCCGTCTGCCGTTGCCCAGGTCGTCGGCCCTCGACGTCCGCGCCCGTAGCGTACCCGCCCCGGCGGCGCGGGAGGTGGTGCTTCGCCGCACCGTGACGCCATCGATGCCGACTAGGACTGCATCCCATGGGCCCGCAACAGCATCACTGCGGCAATTGCGGCCACGACGGCGTGCAGCGCCAGCACCAGCGGGATGCTCCACGGCCAGCGATGGGTGACGGTGACGCACAACGAGACCGTGCACCCGACAGCATTGGCGAACGCGAGGTAGCCGGCCATTGCCGCACAGCGCCCGACCCAGCGCCCCTGTTTCAGCCCGCTACCCAAGTAGAGGGCGAGACCAAACAGCACGGCGTGAAGGGCGACAAGCGGAACTTGCTGCCGCATCCCCAACCGCTTCGGGTCCGCGCTGACAGCCAAGTACGCCGCGACGCCGATCCACGTGACAAGCCATGTGACATACCAGCGACGGCCCTGTCTCAGGGCCTCATCGCAGTCGGCCGTCGAGGCTACGTTGGTCATGCGCTGGAGAGCCCCTTGCTCAGAGGAGCGTACTCGCCCCGGTGGCGCGGTCGCACTGCTCCCCATGGGGGACGCAGCTAGTCGGGCACGACGTAGATGACTCCGTCCTGCGACTGGGCAACCTCACAGAGTTCACGGATCCTGCGCAGACTTGCCGTCAACTCGCGGGACAGACCCTCCGTGCCCTCCAACTGCCGCACCTCGCGGAGCAGGGCGGGCAGCTCAGGCGCAGTCAGCCGAAGCTCTGCACCCCAGTACTCGGGGAATCGTGTCAGCGTCCCCAGATCCTCCGAGACGGCGAATGCTGCAAGCTCGGCCTGCTCGGCTGGGCCGAGTTCGGTAGCACCCAGTCCCGTGCCCTCGGCGGCGTCCAGCGCAACGATGTCATAGCCCATGGCTGACCCCCCATCAGGAGCGTACCCGCCCCGGCGGCGCGGGAGGTGACGGCGTCAGGCATGCCGCATGTGGACCCTGTTCGGATGCTTGCTGGGCGGTGCGGCCGGACCGAGGAATCCACCCCACGCGCCAGTTCTCTGTCCGCGATCCCCCGGCCGCTCGATCAGTCCTCCTCGTCAAAGTCATCTAGGTAACAGCTGATCTTGCAGAGGGTGTCTGCATCCGCAAGCGGGTGATGCCTGAGCGTGTCCATGAAGTCGAGGTACTGCTCTCTCTGCTCGTCGGTGGCTGCACCGTTCGCCAGCCTATGCAGAAGAAGGACCGTGAGCGCCGTCGGACGACGCGCAAGCGACTCCATGAGTGCGAGCGCATATCGACCCCGTGGCGCCTTCTCGATGAAGTGGGCGAGGGAACCTGGGACGCCGAGGTCCAGATCGGGATTGCGTTCCATGAATCGCAGCA
>JAGQSP010000695.1 GCA_020439485.1 Acidimicrobiales bacterium
CCAGCATCAAGGAACTCTGTCGTCGCTGGTATCCGGACGTCTTCAAAGCCAGCCCTGGCAAGCGCACCAGCCACCGCGCCCTCGACGACATCAAGGAATCGATCGAGGAACTCCGCTATTACCGAGACAACCTCTTTGCGCCGGGGGCGCCCGGCGCACCCGCACCCGCACCCGCACCCGCCGTCGAAACCGACGCCCAATGACCGAGAACTCCGCACACCAGCATCACCACCACAGCGGCCACGGCGATCCGGCCGACATGCCCAAGCCGTTGCGCGAAGAGCGTCGCGCCCCCATCGAAGAGATAACTGAGCTGGCACCCGGTGTCAGGCGTTTGCAGCTGCCCATCAACTTCACCGGCCTGGGTCACGTCAACTGCTACATCCTCGACGACGACAAAGGCGCGGCCCTGATCGACCCCGGCCTGCCCGGGCGCGAGGCCTGGAAGTCGCTTCAGGCTGGTCTGACCAGGGCTGGGCTGAAGGTCGGCGACATCCACACGGTCCTGGTGACCCACAGCCACCCAGATCACTTCGGCCAAGCCGGACGCCTGCGCAAGGAGGCCGGGGCGCGCGTCATCACACACCGCGACTTCCGCATGTTCTGGGACCCCTCAGAGGACGACGACGAGCCCCTCGAGAACGTCGACACACCAGACGACAACGTGCACCTGGTGGACGAAGCGGGCAAGACGCCTTGGGGTGCCGAGCTGCGGTTCGAGACCCCTCGCCACCGTCGCCTGATGTACGCCTTGATGCGCACGAAGCTGGGGCGTGTTTTCATACCCACGCCCAACCCGACCCACCGGGTCGAAGACGGCAACGTCATCGAACTGGCGGGCCGCGAGTTTCGTGCCGTACACACCCCGGGGCACACCATCGACCATCTGTGCCTGCACGACCCCGAACACAAGCTGCTGTTCGCCGGCGACCACGTGCTGCCCACCATCACGCCACACATTTCGGGCCTGAAACAGGGTCGCGACCCTCTGCGGGCATTCTTCGGGTCGCTCGACAAGGTCGCGTCCTATGCCGACGTCGAGCGGGTGCTCCCTGCACATGGCCTCGAATTCCAAGACATCGGGTCAAGGGTCCGGCACATCAAGGATCACCACAACGAACGTCTCGACATCTTGCGTGAAGCCAGCGCCGATCTGGGCCCGGCAACCGTCGAGCAGTACATGAAGCGGCTGTTCCAGAAGCGCAGTTGGGGCCCGATGGCCGAAAGCGAGACCTTCGCCCACCTCGAGCATCTTCGCTACGACGGAGAGGCTTCGATCTCGCGGCGCGAAGACGGCCAGCTGCTGTACACGTTCACCTAGCCGCTAGGCGTCGCCCGTGGGTCGCCACCGATAGCTGGCCGCAACAGTGCCGTCGACCATGAACCAGCCGGCCTCACCACCGCCGAAAGGTGCAACCGACAGCTCGACCGAAGACCGGGCCTCAATACCCGAAGCGAACTCGACCGATGCCCGCACCCGCCCCCCAGAGCGAGCTTCGGCCATCGACTCCTCGACAGCTGCCCAGTAGACGGCGTTGTTGACGTGGCCGATGACGTCGAGGTCGACATATCGCACTGCCCACGATTTGCGGGCGGCGTCGACCGGGGGCTGCTCGTGATGCAGCCGGGCGCGAACCTTTCGTCCGCGAGCAGCCAGGTCGTAGGTTTCGACGAATTCGTCGCCAATACGCCGCGGCGCACCCGTCTGGCTGTCGACCGCCACCCAAAGCGCCACCGCCGACAGGTGCCCCCCTTTGTCGCCCACCAGTTCGGTGCGGCGCTCGGCCCAACGCCCGCCATAGCCAGAGCACCAGGTCGTCAGCTCGACCTTCTCGTCGAAGCTCAGCGGGGCGTCGACGACCACCTTGGTGCGCCTGAGAATCCACCACATGGCATCGGTGAGACCCGCGTCGCGAGCATCGTCGTTGGCTATGTCTTGGAGGTATCTGGCCACCGCGTCGAGGCGCAGCCGTCCCCTCGGCGTGGTGTCGCCTAGGCGAACCTTGCGGGTGTAGCTGAAGCGCCTTCCGCTGTCGGGAAGTGGCAACAGTTCTCTGGCTCCGTCTGGTGTCGGCACGGCCCCTCACAATAAATGGGTTGACTCCGGGTCGAAATCCGTGGATCCTCGTGAAAGCGAGACGCCAGTCCCGCCGCCCGTTGCGGCCCCGGTTCATGCCGGTTCAGCACGGACGCCCGACAACCGAGGACGCAGAACTCCGATGAACGCCGTGACCACGCTTCAGCTCTCGTTGAGCAGCGTCGTCGCGCGCGCCAAGTTCCGCGCCGCTGTCGCTGCCGACGCCATCTGCTCGATCGTGTGGACCACCAACACCGTCAAGCCGGCGTTCGCGCACCTCGGGAAGGGCGCCGGCATGTATCACCCGAATCCGCGGCTTGTGAGACCGACTTAGCGACGCAAAGACATCGCTAGTTCTTCCACCAGGCCGCCGGATCGATCCGGCGGCCTTTCTCGTTTCCGGAGGCGCCATGAATCCACCTGACACCTGACTGACTGTCCGACAACCCAGAACCCTGCGGGGTGTGGCTCACAAGGGGAGAGCCGAATCATGAGGACGATCCAACTATTACTCGACACAACCGAGGACACCTCGTGGCGTAAGAACGGCCGTTGCGTCGACGGCGCCGGCACCATGACCGGTCTGTTCTTCTCCGATGAGATCCACGACATAGCCAGGGCCAAGGCCATCTGCGGCAAGTGCACCGTGACCGCCCAGTGCCTCGAACTGGCGCTTCGCAACCAGGAGCCGTGGGGGGTCTGGGGTGGCGAGCTCGTCATGAACGGAAAGGTTCTCGCCAACAAGCGGGGACGTGGTCGTCCGCCCAAGAACCCGCGCCCTGCGCTGGTGGTCGACGAGGTTCCGATTCCGCCCGAGCTGACCGCCACGGCCTGACGAACGCAGCCCGATGTCGAGCCGATCCGAGAGGGATCGGTGACGACCGGGCTTGCCGGGACGGCTGGGCGGCCCGGGGCCGGTATCTTTTGACCCATGGATACCGAAGCTCCGGGCCGCCCCTCGCGTTCGCTCGGCCGTACCATCGGTGGCATCGGTCTGTTGGCTCTGGCCGCCATCGCTTTGGTAGTTGCCTTCACGTGGTCTGAGGGTGAAGACGGCCCCAGCCAGTTCCATCAAACGGTGGCGGTCGATTTGGCGGGCCAACCTCTCGATTTCGCCCAGTACGAAGGCACACCCGTCGTTCTGAACTTCTTTGCCTCGTGGTGCCCGCCGTGTGTGGCAGAGATGCCCGCTCTCGAGGCCATTCACCTCGACTTGCAAGGCGAATTGGTTGTGTTGGGTCTCGACCCATCCGAGCCCGCCGACATCGCCGCCAAGCTCGTGGCAGAACTGGGCGTCACCTATCCGACCGGTATCGATATCGATGGTGTTCTGCTCGACCGATACGAGGGTTTCGGTATGCCCACAACGGTGTTCATCAGCGCCGATGGCAAGGTGCTCGATACCCACATCGGAGCACTGACCGAAGGCCAGTTCCGCGACCGAATCGCCGACAACTTCGGGTTGGGCTGAGCCGTGTTCGACGCTCCGATCGCCTTCGCCTTCACGGCGGGCCTGATCGCGATCGTCAACCCGTGCGGCTTCGCCATGTTGCCCGCCTACCTGTCGTACTTCCTCGGCATCGAGAGTCGATCAGACGGCGGCGTAGCCAACCCAAGTGCCGCCGTGTTGCGCGCCCTCGCAACCGGGGGTGTCGTCTCGCTGGGGTTCCTCGCAGTGTTCGGTGCGGTCGGAATCCTGTTCACCGCAGGGCTGACGTCGCTACAGGATCGACTGCCGTGGATCGGGCTGATCCTGGGTCTTGCGATGGTGGCGTTGGGCGTATCGATGCTGCTCGGCTTCAGGCTCATCATCTCGTTGCCCAAGCTCGAGGCCGACACCTCTGGCACCGGCCTGCGGTCGCTGTTCGTGTTCGGGGCCAGCTACGCGCTGGCGAGCCTGTCATGTGCCTTCCCCACTTTTGTCGTGGTCATCAGTGGAGTTGACGGGCTCGATTCTGGCATTGCCAGCTTCGTGGCCTACTCGGCCGGTATGGCCACCGTGCTGATCGCTTTGACAGTGTCGCTGGCCCTGGCTCGCCAGAGCCTTCTCCACACCCTGCGAAGGGCCATGCGCCACGTCGATCGAGCCGCCGCTGTGCTGCTGATAGCAGCCGGCATCTACATGACCTACTACTGGTCGATCGAACTGGTCGACGCCGCCCACGACAGCGCTTGGAGGCGGCCGAGTCGCTGGGTCGAGGGTGTGGCCGACAGCATTCGCAACCAGGTCAGCAGCTTGGGCGGAGCAAAGGTGGGCCTGTTGTTGGTGGCCAT
>JAGQSP010000696.1 GCA_020439485.1 Acidimicrobiales bacterium
GGCAGCCGGTCTCCTTCATGAAGCGTGTGGCCGTGTGCAGCGCCTGGTCTGGTCCGTTCTCGTACGAGCCGAACGGCATGTCGCCCACCACAAGGGCTCGCTTGGCACCGCGCACCACCGCTGCCGTCAGCGGAATCAGTTCGTCGACGGTGACCGGCAGTGTGGTGTCGTACCCGAAGACCGTGTTGCCCGCCGAATCGCCCACCAGCAGGAAGTCGATGCCTGCATCGTCGAAGATCGAGGCCGACAGATAGTCATAGCTGGTCAGCCCAGTGATCTTGATGCCCTGTTCTTTGGCCCGCCTGAAGTGGCGGGTGCGCACCCTCTTCAGCGCCGGATTGCTGTCGGCAGTGCTGTATGGGCGTTCTTCGTCATTCACGGTTCCACGGTACTCGGCCGTCGGCATTCGGTGAAGGCGAGGCGATCTGCCAGGATTGGAACATGACGACGATCGACAACGGCCAGGCCGCAGTCGCGGGACCGGCCGACGATGGGCGGGCCTACGGACGCCAGCCAGGTACCTGGGACGACGAGCTGGTGCGTGTGGAGGCCGGCACGCCCGCGGGCGAGTTGCTGCGGCGCTACTGGCATCCATTCGCCCGCAGCGAAGAGGCGACCACCCGCCCGGCCGAGGTGCGGCTGCTCGGCGAGGACCTCGTGTTGTATCGCGACGGCTCGGGCAAGCCGGGGCTGCTGGAGCCACGCTGCTGCCACCGCGGCACGACTCTGTATTTCGGTCGGGTCGAGGACACAGGCATCCGATGCCCCTATCACGGGTGGTTGTTCGATGCCGATGGTCAATGCCTGGACCAGCCCTGTGAACCCGACCGCGGCCGCAACAAGGCCTCTTATCGCCAGCCGTGGTACCCGGTCGAGGAGTACAACGGCCTGTTGTTCACCTACATGGGACCGGCCGACAAGCAGCCGGTGTTCCCTCGCTACGACATCTTCGAAGACCTCGACGACGAGGTCGAGGAGATAGTCATAATCGACCACTTCGCATTCGGTGGTCCGGTCGAGGCACCGTGCAACTGGTTCCAGACCCACGAAAACGCGATGGACCCCTATCACGTGTTCATCCTGCACAACGCGATCAGCGGCCCCCAGTTCGATCCCCGGCTCGAGATATGGCCGGCCATCGACTGGCAGCGTCATCCGTGGGGGGTGACCGCCACCCAAGACCGCAAGCTGCCCGACGGCACCACGCTGCACCGCATTACCGAGGTTCGAGTGCCCACCATGCGGGTCATACCGACGCCGACCCTGGCCTATCTGGGCAAGACCAACAACCTGTCGTGGGCGGTGCCGATTGACGCAACGACCACCAAGGTCTACGCCATGGTGCGCAAGCCCAAGAACCAACCGGCGCAAGGCCTGCCCGTCTACGGCGGAGACAAGACCTGGTTCGAACTCACCGACGAAGAGCACCAGCTCTATCCGGGTGACTACGAGACCCAGGTGGGTCAGGGTCCGATCACCTTGCACTCCGACGAGCGGCTGTCGTCGAGCGACAGGGGAGTGTCCATGGTGCGTCGCCAGTTCAAAGAGCAGGTGCGCATCGTGGCCGAAGGTGGCGACCCCATTGGTGTGTCGTTCGACCCTGCCGACGCGGTGGTGTCTGTGATCGCCGGCAACTACATCGTCGACGACCACACCGACCTGTCGACCATCCCGAT
>JAGQSP010000697.1 GCA_020439485.1 Acidimicrobiales bacterium
GAGGGCCAGATTCGGCTGGTCAACGGCGCATTCACCAACCTGTCGGGCCTGCCCAAGAGCAAGGTCGTCGGCACACGCCTGCCCGACCTGCTCGAACCACCTTCGAGCGAGGTGGTCCAGCAGTGGTGCCTGGCACCGGTGCAGCCGGCGACTTTCGAGGTGACGGTCCAGCGTGCATCTGCCAGCCCGCTGGAGGCGGTGTTGCTGGTCAGCCCTCTCAGCGGAGGCGGCGCCACAGGGCACACCCTGGTGCAGTTGGTCCCGGCGGCGCTGAGCCCCACCACCCGCGAAGAGCTGGCCCGTTTCCACGGCGTCATCGACCACATAGACGACCTGATCGTCACCACCAGGGCCGACGGCACCATCACGTTCGTGTCGGCGTCGACCCAGCGGGCCACAGGCAGGGACACCGAATCGCTGGTGGGTTCGTCGTTCTTCGACCTGGTCCACCCCGAAGATCGCGTGGCCATCACGTCGGCACGCCGCAAGTCTCGCTCTCCCGTGCTCGAGATAGCGGTTCGTATCGCATCCGAGAGCGGCTGGAGCAAGCGCCACCTCACGATCACCGAGATCCGCGACCAGCTCGACCAACTACTGGGCATCGCCTACGTCGGAGCCACCGCCGCAACGTCGTCCGAGCTGTCCACCGACCCCGCAGAAGACCGATTCGACGACCTGTTCGCGTCCACCCCGGACTGTGTCTGGAGATTCGACATGACAGGTCCGGCGTCGGCCAACCCTGCGGCCCGGAAGCTGCTGGGGCTGGGGGCGGCCGAGCCCCTGGAAGGCCTGGGCCTGTTGGAGATTCATCCCCGGTGGGTTGTCGAACGAATCGCCAAACACGGGGTTCCCGAGACCCGAGCCGGCCGATCGTGGACCGCAGACCTCGCCCTACTGGACCGCGACGGTGAGGAGATTCCGGTTTCGCTGGTGCTGATCGGCCACCCCGACCCGTCGGGTCGAGTCGACAGGTGGACGTCGATCAGCCGCCCGGTCACCGGCGACCGCACCGCCGCCGAGCTCAGGTGGGCGGCCACCCACGATCACCTGACTGGCCTGCCGGGCCGTGTGCTGATGTACGACCGCATCGAGGTCGCATTGGCCAGGGCCAACCGCACCGGGCAGAGGGTCGGTTTGCTGCTGCTCGACCTCGACTTCTTCGATGTGGTCAACGAGTCGGTCGGGGTCGACATCGCGGACCGGATGCTGAAGGCTCTTGCCGAGAGGCTGGTGCTGTCGATTCGCCCTGGCGACTCGATCGGGCGCATGGGCGAAGACGAGTTCGTGGTGTTGTGTGATCACTTCGACCACATCGACGACGCGGAGCGTTTCGCCGAGAGACTGATGCGCGTCGTCGAAGAACCCGTCGAGCTCGACGGTGCAGAGTGGTTCGTCTCGATGAGTGTCGGAATCGCCGTCGCCAGGCACGGGGTGACCAACGTCGATGGCCTCATGCGCAGCGCAGATGCCGCCATGTACCGCGCCAAGGAGCTCGGGCGGGGCCGACACGTGGTGTTCGGCAACACGCTCAGTACCCCCCGGCTGCCGTTCGCGCCACCGGATTGACCGTCACAAACAACCAGCCGTCGGATAACCACCAGTAGCCGAGCTTTGTTCGGTACTCTCAGCCGCCATGACGGCACCGTGGGGCGTAGCGGGCAAACGCGCTACCGAGATAAGCGACAGCGTCGAGAACGCAATCCGCGAAGGACGCCTGGCGCCCGGCACGAAGTTGCCGACCGTCAGGGCGCTGGCCGAACAGCTGAACGTCAGCCCGAGCACCGTGTCCTCGGCCTATCGCCAGCTGCGTCAACGCGGTGTCATCTCGACCCACGGTCGCGGCGGCACCAAGGTGCACCAGCGCCCGCCCATCGAGACGCCATCTCCGTCGCCACTGCCCGACAACGTCCGCGACCTCACCCAGACGCGCCACCAGGACGAGATCGCCCCGACACTGACGCAGGTGATGCACGACCTCGCTGATCGTCTGGTGTCGCCCGGTCCCGTCGATCTCGAGGAGCGCCTCATCAAGGATTTCGAGGTAGACGGCATCACCAGCGCGGGCGTGGTCGTCATAGGTTCGGCACGAGAGGCGCTCGATCGCATCCTCGACTCTCAGCTCCTGCCCGGCGACCGGGTGGCGGTGGAAGACCCGACGTCGATGGAAATCGCCGACGTTCTGAGCCTGAACGGGCTGGACCCGGTAGCGGTGTCGGTCGATGAACGAGGCGCCATCCCCGAGAGCCTCGAGGCCGCTCTTCCAAGGGTGGCTGCCTGCATCTTGACCCCGAGGGGCCACGACCCCACCGGGGCGGTCATCGACGCTGCCCGAGCCTCCGAGCTCAGGACCGTACTTAGGGCCAGCCCCGGCGTCGCCCTGATCGAGTGGGATCCTCTCGGACCGCTCGCAGGCGCCGAGTACGAGCCCATCGCCGACCCCGACCGGTCGCGCTGGTCGGTTGTTCGTTCGTTCGAGCCGATGTTCGGAAACCGCCTCGGGGTGGCCGCCATGGCCGGCGACCCCGTGACCCTGGCCAGGGTCCGGGGTCGGGTCGAACGCCTCGGAAGCCCGCTGGGCTCGCTGACCCGCCGCATCGTCGACGAGTTGTTGGCTCACCCCGGTGCCGGGCAGCGACTGGCCCTCACCACTCGCGCCAACGGCAGCAAGCGTCTCGCCCTGATGGGCGAACTCCGCGCCCGCGGAATAGCCAGTCGGGGCCAGGCCGGTCCTTGGGTGTGGATTCCGGTTCACGACCAGGACAAGGCCGTTGCCAAGCTCTTCGAACGCGGCTGGCTGGTCATCGGCGGCGAGGCCGTGGATGCCAACTCTCCTCACGGAATTCGCGTTTCGGTGGCTCGCCTCGACGGCTCCCTTTCGCGGCGCCTGGCCGACGACCTTCTAGAGGTGCTGGCGTCCTAGGCCAGGTGGGGCATCCCTCCACATAATCGCTTCTGCGTCGGAGGGTTTCGGTCGACATGACTAACGCATGTCCACCACCAAGACGCGCGCCGTCGAGCCGATCGAACGCACCGCAACCCGCTGGGACAACCAGACGCTGGTCCGCGTCGTGGCGGTTGCGTCCATAGTCGCAACCACGGCATATCTGACCTGGCGCCTCACATCGACACGTGGCGATGCGCCGCTGGGGCTGTTCGTGTCACTGCTGGCCATCGAAGTGTGGATCCTGGCCAGGCTGCTGATCGACACCATCGTCTTGTGGAACGTTCCGCCGACCAAACGCCCAGACATCGGCGCTGCTCAGGACGTCGACATCTTCGTCACCACCTATCACGAGCCGGCTCATGTAGTACGAGCAACCCTTATCGGCTGCAGGGCGGTCGCGTACCCTCACGGCACATACCTGGTCGACGACGCCGGCCGAGACGACATGCGGCTGCTGGCCGAAGAGTTCGGCGTCACCTATGTGTGCCGCGACACCCACGACGGGGCCCGCGCCGGGGCGTTGAACCACGCCCTCAAGGCGTCGAGCGCCGAACTGGTGCTGGTGCTCGACGCCGACCAGGTCCCTCTGCCCGACGCCCTGCACGCCGTCAGTGGCTACTTCCACGACCCCAGGGTGGCCGTTGTACAGACCCCAATGGAGTACCTCAACCGAGACTCGGTGCTGCACTCGGACAACGATCGCCACGAACGCAGCTACACCAACGAGGTGTTGGGCCCTGCCAGAGGGCATCTGGGCGGCGCACTGTGGGAGGGCTCTGCCAGCCTCATCAGGCGCATCGCGTTCGCAACGGTCGGCGGTATCGCCACAGACTCGACCACCGGCGAACTCCAAACGACCATGCGCCTGCACGCCGCAGGCTGGTCGACCCGCTATCACTCCGAACCCATCGTGCAGGGTCTGGCGCCACACAACCTCGAGGCATTCCTGCGTCAACGAGAGCGCTGGGCCCGAGGACACCTTGGCGTATTGCGAACTGCCGACGACCCGATCCGCAAGAAGGGAATCAACGCCAGGCAGCGCTTGTGCTTCTCGCAGTTGCTGATCGACTATCTGCAGGCACCGGTAGACCTGGCGATGACCTTGCTGCTGGTGGTCGTTCTGTGGACCGGCAATATTCCGTTCGAGGCCTCCGCCCTGGAGCTGGCAACGCTGTGGTTGCCGGCGTTCGCGCTGCGCTCGGCTGCGGCCATCGCGTTGTCTCGGGGGCGGGTGCGCTTCGGTGAAACAGCGGCCAGGCGGATGCTGACGATCGAGATACACCTGCGGGCCCTGTTGGCTGCGATGTCGAGGCGGTCTGGTCGTTTCTCCCCGGTCGAACGCACAGGGGTCGACGAGGGTGGCTTCGACGTCATCGAACATCTACGCCTGCTGACTGCCCTGACCTTGATGGTCGAGGTGGCGATGGCGGTGCGGATGCTCGACGCCCTCATCGGATGGCCTCTGGAACCGATGCGCGGCCTTGCGTTGATCGCTGCTGCAGCCACCGGCGCCGCCGTGTTGTGGATGGCCCTGCAGGTTCTGGGCGTGTTCGTGCGGCGCCGCCAGCATCGCAGCCAGTACCGCGTCCAGGTCGACCTGGGTGCCTACGCCAACGGCCGGCTGGTCAAGATAAAGGACCTGACACCGGCCGGTGCTGGTTTCGTCTCGACCGTGCCGCTGGCTCCGGGGGCCAACGTCACACTGCGGTTCAGGGTGGCCGACGCGAAGGGTGGGGCGGCCGACCTCGAGCTGAACGCCGTGGTGCGAAACCAGCTTCCCAACCAGTCGAGAACGAGGTTCCGCATCGGCTGTCGGTTTGTCGGGCTCACCACAGAACAGACCAACCTCATCGCCGAATACACGGCGGTAGTGCGGCCCTATCAGCTGCTGCGGGCCTGAAGACCTACCAGTCGAGCTCTAGAGCCAGGTCGTATACGCGCTTGCGGCCGATGGCCAGGTCGTGGGT
>JAGQSP010000076.1 GCA_020439485.1 Acidimicrobiales bacterium
TCCGCGATCGCTGGGGTGCGGTGGCCATCGCTCTGCTGCTGCTCGTCGTCGAGACCGTCACCATGCAACTGGGGCCGATGCTGACCCAGATCGGCATCGACAAGGGCGTGACACCGGGCGACAAGCGAGCCTTGGTGATCGTGGTCATCGTCTACATCGCGGCAGTGGCGGTGAACGCGGTGGTCAACCGAGCCCGCATCATGTTCACCTCACGACTGGGCGAAGGTGTCATGTACAGCCTGCGCATCAGGGTGTTCAGCCACTTCCAGCGCCTGTCACTCGATTGGTACACCGAGTCCAAGGCCGGCGTGCTGATGAGCCGCATGACCAGCGACATCGACGCAATCACCCAGCTGGTCATCGACGGCTTCACCAACCTGTTCGTGCAGGCGCTGACCCTGATCGTGGTCACCGGCATCCTGTTCGCCTACGACCCGGTGTTGGCTGCGGTGGTCATCTTCGTAGTGGTGCCGCCCCTGCTGGCGCTGACGCTGTGGTTTCGCCGGGTCTCAGAGCGCGGCTACGACACGGTCAGGGACCGCATCGCCGAGGTGTTGGCCGACCTGTCCGAGAACCTCGCTGGCATCAGGGTGGTCACCGCTCTCAACCGCCGCCAGCGCAACGCTGAGATTCATCGCGAGATCGTGGGTAAGTACCGCGACGCCAACTTCTACACCACCAAGGTTGGAGCCATCTATGGTCCGTCGTCGGAGGCGGTGGGTGTGGTGGCCCAGGCGGTTGTGTTGGCCATCGGCGGCAAGGCGGTGCTCGACGGCCGACTCGAGCTGGGCGAGTTGGCGGCCTTCGTGCTGTATGTGACGGTGTTCTTCGCCCCCATTCAGCAGTTGGTGCAGTTGTACAACACCTATCAACAAGGCACGGCTGCCATGCGCAAGCTGGCAGAGGTGCTCGACACCGAGCCATCGGTCGCCGAGGTCCCCGATGCCTACGAGCTGCCACCCATCGAGGGTCGCATCGAGCTGCACGGCGTCACGTTCGGTTATGACCCCGCCAAACCCGTGCTGCGCGATGTCGATCTGGTGATCGAGGCAGGCCAGACCGTGGCCCTCGTCGGCGAGACCGGTGCCGGCAAGAGCACCATCGCCAAGCTGGTCGTGCGTTTCCACGACCCCCAGTCGGGAGCCATCACCATCGACGGACACGATCTGTCGCAGGTGACCCTGCGATCGCTGCGGAGCCAACTGGGTGTTGTGCCCCAAGAGCCGTTCCTGTTCAACGGCACCATTCGCGACAATCTGGCCTTCGCCGACCCCGACGCTTCCGACGAGCGGCTGTTGCAGGCCGTCGAGCTGGTCGGGTTGTCCGAGCTGATCGACCAGTTGGGCGACGGCCTCGACTCGCTGGTGCACGAACGTGGGCTCTCGCTGTCCGCGGGCGAGCGTCAGCTATTGGCGCTGGGACGGGCTTTCTTGGCGGGGCCGCGAGTGCTGGTGCTCGACGAAGCCACCAGCTCGCTCGACCTTCGTTCCGAAGCCCGAATCGAAGCTGCACTCGACAAGCTGCTAGAGGGGCGGACGGCGGTGATCATCGCCCACCGGCTGGCCACCGCCCGCAAAGCGGATCGCATCGCCGTCATCGCCGACGGCGGGGTGGTCGAGTTGGGCTCGCACGACGAGTTGGTGACCCAGGGCGGGCGCTATGCCGAGATGTTCGCGATGTGGCAGTCACATTCCTAGAGTTCATCTTCGCGAAAGGTGTTCCACCACTCACGCTGAGTAACGTTTCAGCCCTGAGATCGCTTCCACCCATGAATCTCGCGGTCACGGTGGTCACCGTCCGAAGTCTGCTAAACGAATGTAGTGGTGGAAACGACATCAGGCGGCAGCGCCGGTGACGAGTGAGCCTCAACTGACAAATCGTGCAACGCGACGCAGGCGCAGGACTCATCTCGACCTGTTGGGTTCGCTCCGAAGGGAGCTGGCCCAATCGGGTGTTGACGACCTGACCGTCGGGTCGGTGACCGACCGAGCCGATGTAGCCGTGGGCACGTTCTACAACCACTTCGACGACAAGACGTCGGCGTTGGAGTCGTTAGCTCAAATCGAAGCCGAAGCGCTCGAGATCTCGGTGCTCGACATGATCGAACGCTCGAACGACCCGTCCCCGACGCTGCCACGCCTGGTCAACGCGATGGCGTTGTCGGTGATGCATCGCGCCGCCGTCGACCCCGTTTGGCTCGACGCCATAGCTGCTCTGGTCGACGCTCGCTATCTGCCGACGCCCGATGTCGTTCTGCAGGTTCATGACATCTTGTCCAGCGCCAACCCTGGCACCGCCCGCGAGGTGTGCGCCTGGCACACCAAAGCCTTGGCCGCGGTGGGATGTGAGCTGGTGCGGTCGTTGCGCTCGGGCGACCTGCCCCAGTCGCTCGAGGGCAGGATCGACCTGGTTCTGCCCTCGCTGCTGGGTGTCATCGGCTGTGCCGAGCCCACCGTCGAAGACGAGATCACGTGGGCCAAGAACCAGCCGATACCCACCGAGTGGCCCAGCACCGAATCGATCGTGGCCGCCCACGAGGGTTCAGCTGATAAGGCCTGAGCCCTGCCTTTGATGTGAGAGGCTGTGGGTGTGAACCAACCCTTCAGCGCGCCATCCGCACGCCTGACCGATGTCTCGGTCGTGTACGACTCGTCGGTAGTGCTCGGTCCAATCGACCTCGAAATCGAGCCGTCGTCACGCTGGGTCGTCCTGGGCCCAAACGGCTCGGGCAAGACCTCTCTGGTGCGCATCCTGACGCTGTATCGCTACCCGAGCACCGGAACGGTCGAGGTGCTGGGCGAACGGTGGGGCCAGACCGATGTGCGAGAGCTGCGCAAGCGCATCGGGGTCGTCAGCTCGGCGTTTCGCGAACAGCTCCGCCCCGACATCAGTGCGTCCGACGTGGTCATGACGGCCAAGAACGCCGCCCTCGAGCCGTGGTGGCATTCCTATGACCTCGAAGACAAGAAGCGGGCTGTTCAGTGTTTGGCTCAGCTGGGCTGCGAGCAATTCGCCGAGCGCCAGTTCGGTTCGCTGTCGTCTGGCGAGATGCAACGGGTGCTGCTTGCCCGCACGCTGATGACCAGCCCTGGCCTGCTGGTTCTCGACGAGGCCGCTGCGGGTCTCGACCTCGCCGGACGCGAGCAGCTGGTCGACAGCCTCGGCTCGTTGGCTTCAGACCCCGCGACTCCGGCGATGGTGATGATCACCCATCACACCGACGAGATTCCGCCGGGGTTCACCCACGCTCTCATGCTGCGCAACGGCAAGCCCATCGCAAGTGGTCCGATCGAGCAGGTGATGAACGCCGAAAACCTGTCGGCCACCTTTGGTCTCGATCTCGAGCTCGAGACACGCCGTGGTAGGTACTTTGCGTTTGCCAGCGGCAGCACCCGCTGAGCAGCTGCGTCATCCGAGGCCCAGCGGCGCAAGACCCTGTTCGGCCAACTCGGCATCGCGGTCGGCCAACTGGCGCAGCAACGGGTAGGGGTTCACCGCCCTACCTCCGCCCGGGTGCACCTGTATGTGGAGGTGTGGCGGGGTGTTGATGGCGTTGCCGGTGTTGCCCACATATCCCAGTTCGGTTCCGGCTTCGACGAACTGACCCTCGGTCACGTCGGCGAACCCTGACAAGTGGGCGTAGTAATAGTGGGTTCCAGATTCGCCGATCAGCCACAGCCGCAGGCCACCCAGGCGGATCTCGCCGATGCGCACGACGATGCCCCTCTCGGTCGCCACCAGCGGGGTGCCTGCGGGGGCGAACACATCGGTTCCCTGGTGCCGGTGGGCATCTGGGGTTCCGTACATCCGCGGAGCCAGGAACGTGTCGACGAAGTTGTAGTCGCCGGCCACCGGGAACACGACGTCGTCGGGCAACGCGGCCAGGCGCTCCAGCTCGGCGGCGGTCGCTTCGGCGGTCTGCAACGCATCGAGCCGCTTGGCGCGCAGCTCGGCCAGAACGGCCTCGGCCTGGATGCGACTTTCGGCGAGCGCCTCGACGTCGACAGCAAGTTCGGTTGCGAGGTAGGCGTCCAGGACCCTCTGCTCGGATGCTGCGAAGACCGAGTCGAGCAAGATGGTGCGCCCCACGGCGTCCAGCACCGACGATCCGTCGAACTCGACCCTGCTGCGAACCGGACCTATCGCGTAGAGCGTGGCCAACTGCAGGTCCAGCACGTCCTTGGCATCGCGATACTCGTCGATCGATTCTCGGTGCTCGAATTGGATTGTGTCCAGCTCGGACCCAGCAACCTGGACATTGGCTGCCATCGAGATGAGATCGTCGTCGGCCACCAGCAGAGCCGACAGGGCCTCGGCGTCCCCGGCTTGTGCGGCCTCGACCCTCTCAGCGGCGCGGGCCTGCACAAAGGCGCGTATGTCGACGGCGGCTCGTTCGCCGGTGTTTGCGGCTTGAACTTCGGCCGCGGGTGTCACGGCGTCGTTGGCCTCGGCCTGTTGGCCGTCGTCTGCTGCCGTGCTTGCGGTCTGTGCGGCGAACGTCAGCGGCAGTACCAGCAGCCAGAGCGCGCGTCGATGCGACTTGGAGGTCACCTGATGTCAATACGACCGGCACCGATGCCAGATAACCGTGGGCGGTCGAAACCGCCGCGAAAGGCGGTCGGCTAAGGAGCGCACGACGCGGCGAAGGCGTCGAGACTGTCGATGGCGCTCGAGGCGACATCGCTCTCCAGCTCGTACAGCGCCACCTGCTCGTCGGTGCTGAACTGGGTTTGGGCAGCCAACAGGTCGTAGTCGGCGCGCGACACGGCCGAGCCGTACACCTCGACCGCCGCCGTCACGGTCGCGACGTCGCCTTGAAGGTCGGCGGGAGCCCCGTCAGCCAAAACGCCCAGTAGATTCTCGCTCGCCTCGACATCTGAGCGCAGCTGAGACGGGGTGGGGAGGCTGCTGCGGTGGCGCAGCCGGTCCAGCACCGACGACAGCTCGGTTGCCGCAGCACAGGTCGATGCCTCGTCTGGAGCATCTGAAGCGCCCGAACAACTGCCGGCGACCGTCGCCAACACGACGGCCAGCGCCACTAAGGCGGTCCGGGTGCTGAAAGCGTTCGTCACGGCACACACTGTGACAGATCGGAAGCGCGGTTTACACGCGGATTACCCGCCCAAACCCGTGCCGAGTAGCCACCTTTTGTGGCAATACAAAACCACCTAGGGTGGCGCCGTGCTGGATGAAATGCCGGCCTCG
>JAGQSP010000077.1 GCA_020439485.1 Acidimicrobiales bacterium
TTCCCACCCGGCGAGAATTCGACGCTCGATGGCCGGGAAGTCGGCTCTCGAGGGCACGTGTGGGTACGGTGCTGCGTCGCTCATCGTCTCGCTCGTTCGCTGTCTAGTAGGCACCCGAAATCGGGCTGGAAAACCAACCGTCAAGGCTATCGCCCGAGTGACGTCGTGCCGGTCCCATTACCTCAGCCGTTTCTGGCACCTCGATGCGCCTCGGCTTCGGCTAACCAGTCGGAACGGTAGGGGACGGTCGCGGAGCTATGGACGAGGTGGAGTTTTCATCTCGTTTACACAACCGACACAAGCGTCGTTCAAGGTTCCTGGCATGAACCTGTACCGCTTTCGAATCGAACTGACCGACGCTCCCGGTTCGCTGGCGGCGATCGCACGAGCCTTCGCTGCGGCCGACGCCAACATCTGTGAGTTCGACGTGCAGACGATCGATGGTCAGGTTCGTGCCGACGAGCTTCTCGTCGAGGTAGCGCCCGGCAACGACGCCGAGGCGCTTGCCGCCACCCTCAATGACCGTGGATTCAAGGTCACCGACGTGAGGTCGGCCTCAGCTAACGAGCGCTCCGACGTCATCGCCAAGTCGTTTCAGGTGGCTGCCGCAGCCCTGCGCTCCGCGTCGCGGTTCGACGAACCGGCAAGGTGGCTCACAGACGCCGCCAGCCGGGTCGTGCGGTGCGACCGAATAGCAGTGGTGACCGGACGTGCCGCCCGCAGTCACGACGCCGCGAGGCGTGCGCTCGAAAGCCGGTGCGCCGCCCAGGTCGAAGTGCCAACGGTTCCGTCGCTAGGCGGGCCATCCGAATGGTCGTTGGCTGTTCCGGTCAAGTGGTCGGAGCCAGATGCGTTCGTCGTGCTCACACGCGACAACCCGCGCTTCAGCTACACGGAGGCCGCTCGAGTCGAGGCGTTGGTGAGTGTGCTCGCCGCCACGTTGACGAACGAGCCCGCCCCCACCGAGGTGACGCTGGCGGACGGAGGGGTGGTAGACGTCAGGCCGTTCAGGTCTAGCGATGTCGGCGCATTCGAGCGCCTGATGCGCCGATGTGAGGACACATCGGGCGTAGTCAGGTCGGCCCTTCCGGTCGTCCGCAACGGAGTGGTCGGTAGGCAACTGGCCACAGACCCCAACAGGACCGTGGTTGCCGCCTGCGGCTCGGAGTTGCTGGGCGTGGCCACCGCTCGCGGAAGTGGCCAGGGGATCGTCGTGGTCGACCCGGGCCATCGGCGCCGCGGCATCGCGAATGCCCTCAGATCGGCGTTGGGCGGTTCGGCCGAGGGGCAGGCGCTGCGTGGTGTCCAGACTCCGGTGGCCCCGATCAGGACGATCGCAACGGCGGCTGCTTCGAGAGCTTCCCAGCTGCAAACCGGTTGACGGCAGAAGGGCTCTGAGTGCCCGGTCCCGTTCGGGTCGGCGCATCGGGCCAGGCAGCAGGGCGGGCGGCGTTCGACGCCTTCGTATACATGACGTCGAGAGGTGTATTGGAATCGCGCCCGTCATTCCCTACACTTCCGCGGCCATCGCGCCTCGCCGTGGGGAGAACGGCGTGGGTGACAGAAAGGCCACCACATGGCGTCAGCGAAGAAAGCCGCAGCGGGGCGGACCACCACTACTGGGAAGTCCGCGGCCTCCAAGACGGCGGCCTCCAAGAAGTCGGCATCGAGCAACAAGGTTGCGGCCGAAAAGAGCCCAGCCAAGAAGAGCCCGGCCAAGAAGACGAGCGCCAAGAAGAGCCCAGCCAAGAAGACGGCGGCTACGAAGAGCGCAGCGAGCAAGACCACCGCAGCAAAGAAGACAACCGCGAAGAAGGCCGCCCCTACCGCTGCAAACACCAAGGCGCCGGCCGACAGGTCATCTTCGAAGAAAGCACCGGCCAAGAAGGCCCAGACCAAACGAGGTTCAGTGGCAGCGTCCGACGACTATCCCTTCGACGACGAGTTTCTCGAGCAGCAGCGCCAGGCGCTGCTGGCCGAGCGCGCCCGCTACACGCGCCATGCCGAGCAACTCCAGGCCGAGGCCGATCAGTTGGCAGCCGAACGCGAGCCGGGCGACGTTCAGTTCGATGACGAATCTGGCGAGGGCGATTCGATCGCCGTCGAGCGCGAGCGCGATCTGGCGATGTCGGCTCAGGCCCGTCAGGCCGTTTCCGACATCGATGCCGCTCTGGAGCGAATCGAAGCCGGTACCTATGGCCTGTCCGTGGTGTCTGGCCTTCCCATCCCTCGCGAGCGGCTCGAAGCCATTCCCCAGGCAGACATGCGCGTCGACGAGAAGAGCCGGGGCATGAACTGGCGCTGAGGCGCCCGTCCCCGGCGGCCGCCTTGGCCGGCAGAAGTGAGCAGATGTCCATGAGCCGAGCGGCCGATCTGAAACTGGCGAGCATCGCCGGCGCGGTCGTCATCGCCGACCAGGCAACGAAGTTCTGGGCCCAGGCGGCGTTGGCCGACGGACCCGTCGATGTGGTGTGGACCCTGCGATTCTTCCTCACCAGCAACACGGGCATGTCGTTTTCGGCCGGCGAGGGCGCCGGCGTGATCCTGGGTGTGCTGATCATCGGCATCCTGGGCGGACTCATCTGGTACCGCAAACGGATCGACCCGGGCTGGCCGCTGGTCGCCTACTCGGCCATCGTCGGCGGAGCCATCGGCAACCTGCTCGATCGGTTGTTCCGTGGCGAAGGATGGTTGCGCGGGGCCGTGGTCGATTTCATCGACTTCCAGTGGTGGCCGATATTCAACGTCGCCGACATGGGCATCGTCATCGGCGGCATCTGGTTGGTCGTGCTGTCTTGGCTGAACGAGCGCAACACGCTGCCCGACGCGGCCGCAGCGGCCGACGCAGACGACGAGGCGCCGGCATGATCGAAGAGACCATTCCGTCCTCGCTCGACGGCGAACGGCTGGACCGCGTCGTGGCGCTGGTCACCGGGCTCAGCAGATCTGCGGTGAAGCCACTGATCGAGCAGGGCAAGGTAACCATCAACGGCGCGGTGCCCTCCGAGCGTGTCGCCAGGGTCAGCACCGACGACAGGGTGTGCATCGAATACGACGCCGAAGCCGAGGTCGACGAGACCCCAGCCGCCAACGCATCAATCGATCTGGTCGTGGTGCACGAGGACGACGACGTGGTCGTCATCGACAAGGCGCCCGGCCTGGTCGTGCACCCCGGGGCCGGCCACCACGACGACACCCTGGTAAACGCCATGTTGGCGCGCTACCCAGACCTGGCCGATGTCGGAGACCCCAACCGGCCTGGCATCGTTCACAGGCTTGATCGCGATACCTCGGGCCTGCTGGTGGTGGCCCGCAACGAAGATGCCTACGACGATCTGGTGGCCCAGCTGAGCGACCGGTCGGTGACTCGGCGCTACGAAGCGATCTGTTCGGGGCGTCCGACTCCGTCGCGGGGTGTGGTCGATGCGCCCATCGGTCGCAGTCGCAGATCTCGCACCAAGATGGCCATCAGCTACGACGGCAAGCCCGCACGGACCCACTATCAAGAGTTGGCCCACTTCGACGACCCGATCGAGGCATCGCATGTCGAGTGCCACCTCGAAACGGGCCGAACCCACCAGATACGCGTGCACCTGGCAGCCATCGGCGCCCCGGTGATGGGCGATGTCACCTATGGGCGGCCCGACTCGTTCGGGGCCGGGCGCGTGATGCTGCACGCGGCGTCGCTGGCGTTCGAGCACCCGTCGTCGGGCGATGTGGTGAGGTTCGATTCACCCCTGCCTGCCGACATGGTGGCCGTGCTGGCCCGGTTGAGGCTGCGCAGCACCGATCAGGGCTGAGGGCCCTCAGGCAGGCCACGCCCTTTGGCCTCGAGCCATCTCGGCCACGTCGGCCAGCGTGTAAGAGTCGAGCATGCTTCTCATGGCCTTGCCGGTCTCGGACCACACCGCCAGCAACACACACTGACCCTCGTGGTTGCAAGCGCCGTCCTGGTGGGGCAATCCGAAATCGCCCAGGCCGATGGGGCCGTCGACAGCGCTGACGATGGCGCCGATGGTTATGTCGGCCGGGTCGCGGGCCAGCAGGTATCCGCCGCCGACTCCGCGCTTCGAGCGGACCAGCCCCGCCCCCTTCAGCGACAGCAGGATCTGCTCGAGGTATGGCTGGGGGAGGTCGGTTCGCTCCGCGATGTCGCGCACCGACGTCGGGCACCCGGTCTCGTGGAGAGCGAGTGAAAGCAAGGCACGACAGGCATAGTCGCCGCGGGTCGACACCGACATGGGGCTTTATCGTACCCATTGGCGTCACCCGTGGTTCACTTGGTCGATGCCAGCCCAAGCCCCGACACTTCCCGACTATGGCGCCGCGTGCGTTTCGGAGATAGTTCCCACATTGTTGGGGCGCCCTCCCGTCCGGCCCCAGTGGCTGCCCCAGCCGGCATGGGACGCCAAGCGATGTGTGCTGCTGGTTCTGGACGGGCTGGGGTGGCAGCAGCTGCGCTCACACGCCGATGTCATGCCGACCGTTTCGGCGATGGTGGGCGGACCCATCACGACCGTGTGCCCCAGCACCACGGCCGCGGCTTTGACATCGATCACCACGGGCACGGCCCCCGGCGAGCACGGGGTGATCGGGTATCGGATCGCAGACTCGGGCACCGTCCTGAACGCTTTGAGGTGGCGCCACGACGAAGGCGGAGATGCCCGCCGCAGGGTTCCTGCAGAAGAGTTCCAGCCGGTGCGTCCGTTCATGGGCATGTCGGTTCCGGTGGTGACCAAAGCCGAGTTCGAGTGGACCGGCTTCACCGACGCCCACCTGCGTGGTGCTCGGTGGTGTCCTTGGGCGGTGCCGTCCTCGATCGTGTCGCGTGTGGCCGAGTTGACGGCCGCTGGGGCACCGTTTGTCTACGCGTACTACGACGGCATCGACAAGGTTGCTCACTTCGAGGGTCTTGGCCGTGCGTATCTGGACGAGATGGCCTTCGCCGATCACCTCGTGGCCTCCGTCATCGACGCTGCCGCACCGGGCACCGCCGTCGTGGTCACCGCCGACCACGGCCAGATGTATGTGGGCGACAACAACGTCGCTCTCGCCCCCGAAGTTCTGGCGGCCACGAGCTTTCAATCGGGCGAGGCACGCTTCAGGTGGCTTCACGCTCGTCCTGGACGGGCCGCCGACTTGGCCGACATGTGCAACGACCTCTACTCAGAGTTGGCGTGGGTTGCCCCGGTCGAGCAGGTGATCGACGAGAACTGGTTCGGGCCACGAGTCGCCTCGCACGCTCGGCGGAGGTTCGGGGACGTGGCCTTGGTGGCGTGCGAACCGGTCGCTTTCGACGACCCGGCCGACAGCGGAAACATCGAGTTGATCGGCCGCCACGGAGGCCTCACCAGCGCCGAGATGCTGGTTCCATTGGTGGCCACAGTCGCCGACGGAGGGTGAACGTCGACAGCCTGAACGGCCGGGCCGCGGTCTGACTCAGCGCATAGCCGGCGCCCGAGTCGCTACATTGCGAACATGACCGACGCCGAGATACCCGAGGTCGTTCCTACCGACCACGACCAGCCGCAAGACGATGTCGAGGAACAGCTCGAGTCGATATCCGAGCCAGCGAAGGTCATGCGGATCGGGGCGATGATCAAGCAGCTTCTCGAAGAGGTCAGACAGGCGCCGCTTGACGAGGCCGGGCGCGAGCGGCTGGCGCAGGTGTACGACACCTCTATCCGAGAGCTCTCGGCTGCTCTGTCGCCCGACCTGCGAGAAGAGCTCGACCGCCTGACCGATCCGTTCGAGCAGGGAGACATCCCGACCGAGGCCGAGCTGCGAATCGCCCAGGCACAGCTGGTCGGCTGGCTCGAAGGCCTGTTCCACGGCATCCAGGCGGCGCTGTTCGCCCAGCAGATGGCTGCGCGCCAGCAGCTCGACCAGATGCGCCAGCCGGCCCTGCCCCAGGGTGTTCGGGGGCCACAACAGCCGGGCGCAAGACCAGAAGGCCCCGGCGTCTACCTCTAGGGCTGGCAGCGCTAGAATGATCGGCCTTGTGGCCGCGTCGCTATGGCGTGGCCGGGCTGGCATCTGAACATCGCATTCCCTGGGGGACTGGTTCCACATGGCCAACGAGGTCGACACTAAGGACTGCACAGCTCTGTCCGACGACGAGATCGCCGAAATCGCCGAGCTGGTATCCGAGGCAGCGGCTGTTCACGACGAAGACTGGGTTCGCGCCGAGATCGGGCGCTGGGTTCTGGTCAGCCGGGTGCGTGAGTCGGGCAAGCTCAACGGCTTCTCGATGTTCACCCTCGAGCGGGTCGGTGGCACCCCGGCGATACTCATCGGTACTGCCGTGGTGCGCCGAAACTCAAAGCGTGGCACCGTGATGCGGGCGCTGGTTGGCGAGCAGCTTCGCCGGGCCGTGCTGGCGTTTCCAGACGAGGATGTGCTCTACGGCGGCTGCCTGGGCGAGGTCGGCGGGGTCGAGGCCTTCTCGCTGTTCGAGGACGTCGTCCCGCGCGTCGGCTACAAGGCCTCGGGCGAAGACCGGGCGTGGGGTCAGCGCCTGCACAAGCGCCTTGCCCCCTCGGGCGAGTACGCCAAGCGCGAGTTCCGAGTCACCGGCGCCGGTATCCCCAACTCGGTCATCGACCACGAGTCGACCAAGGACGACCTCGAGGGCGAGCTGCTCGAGCTGTTCGACGGTGTCGACTGCTCCAACGGCGATTGCGTCATCATGTTCGGGTGGGCGATGTCCGAACTCCTCGAGAAGCAGCTCTGAACCCCGAGTCGCACTTCGCCGCCCTGATGCGGCGCAGGCGCATGACCCGGGCCTACCTGCCCGACCCGATCGCACGGCCGCTGCTCGACCAGCTGCTGGACACCGCCAGGCGGGTGCCCTCTGCCGGTAACTCGCAGGGTTTCGACTTCCTGGTACTGGACACCCCAGAGGCCGTCGAACTGTATTGGTCTACGACGTTCTCGCCGGAGGGCCGTGAACGGTTTCGGTGGCAGGGCCTGTTCCAAGCCCCGGTACTGGTGGTCGTATACGCGAACGCGGACGCTTATGTCAGCCGCTACTCCGAGCCCGACAAGGCCCGCACTGGCCTTGGGGCCGGCGCCGATGCATGGAGCACGCCCTATTGGCTGGTCGACGCGTCGATGGCGGCGCTGGCGCTGCAGCTAGCCGCCCTGGATGCGGGCCTGGGGGTGTTGTTCTTCGGCCTGTTCGACCATGCCACCGCAATCGCCGAGGCATTTGGCGTGCCCGCAGGGCGCCAGGCCGTGGGCACCATCGCCATCGGCCACCCGGCGCCGTC
>JAGQSP010000698.1 GCA_020439485.1 Acidimicrobiales bacterium
ATCTGGGGCCACAGCGGCTCGGGCAGGTCGTGGCCCATCTGGTCGAGCACCAGCAATGTTGCGCCCGGTATGGCGGCCGCTGTGGCCTCGCCACCCGATGGCGTGATCAAGCGGTCGGCGGCTCCGTGGATCACCAGAGCGGGCACGTCGAGCTGGTTGAGCTCTTCGGTGCGATCGCCGTCGGACAAGATGGCGGCCATCTGGAACGGGGCCCCTTGGGGGTAGAACGATCGCTCGTAGGTCTCGATGGCGCGGCGGCGGGCCTTCTGTTCGTCGAAGAGCGGACCCGAGATGACCTTTGTGAGCTTCACGCCGTGCTCGATGATGGCATCGCGCTCCGACGGCGGAGGCGCTATCAGGGCCGCCATCGCCTCGGGGTCGGCCTGGCCGACCGAGCGATCACCCGTGGTCGACATGATCGACGTCATCGACAAGACGCGATCGGCGTGGTTGATGGCGACTCGCTGGGTGATCATCCCGCCCATTGAGGCCCCGGCCACGTGGGCCTGTTCGATGTCGAGGGCATCCAGGACGGACATGGCGTCGGCTGCCATGTCGGCCAGGGTGTAGGGCACGTCGCCGATCGCTTGGCCCATGAGGGCCGCCCCCATCAGCGTCATGAGATCTGGTGGATCACCCGCGGTCTTCGAGCTGAGTCCGCAGTCTCTGTTGTCGAATCGCACCACGAACAAGCCCGCGTCGGCGAGCATCCGGCAAAAGCCCTCGTCCCACGCCGTCATCTGGGCACCAAAGCCCATGATCAGCAACAGAGCGGGGTTGGAGCGATCGCCGAAGTGGTCGAATTCCAGGGTTATCGAGTCGTTCTGGGCCTGAGGCATGGGTCGGAATCTAGCCGCAGCACGCACTGACGCAGTGTTGTGAAATCGCCGTCACGCGAATGTCGCTGAAATCGTCACCCTCGCGAGCCGATCAGATACTCAGGTGTGTGAGCCCGAAGGGAGCGGTGAGCGCAGATGGTCGACCGAACGAGAACCAGGCCCCAGCCGTCGTTCGCGTCTGGCACGGGGCATTTCAGAGAGCTTCCCAGCCTGCCGTCGGTGATCGCGAGGCTGGTCGAGCTGGACCGAGCCTCCAGGGGCTACTCCGACGAGGTCGAGGAATTGGTGGCGTCTGACCCGAGCTTTGCCATTCACATAGTCGCCGCCGCCAACTCCGCAGCCAGCTCGCCCGCATCGCCTATATGCACGATCGGATCGGCGCTGGCCAGGGTGGGCAGCTCGGCAGCCGTCGAGATGCTGATCTCGACCGGCATCACCAGGGTGTTCGTGCCCCGCGACGAATGGGAACGCAGCCTGTGGCGCCACTCGATTCAGGTCGCCATCGCCGCCCGCGAGATCACCATCAGGGCCGGCGACACGGGCCTGGACGCCAACGAGGCCTACCTGGGCGGGCTGCTGCACGACGTCGGCCGCCTCGTGATGTTCCAAGAATCGTCCGATCTCTTGCACGAGGTCGACGACGCGCCGTGGGACAGCCCTGAGGGTCTGCTCGCGACCGAGGAATCGGTGTACGGCATCGACCACGCTGCACTGGGCGCCGTTGCTGCCAAGGGGTGGGGCCTTCCGGGCCGCCTGGTGGGGGTCATAGAACATCACCACGACCCGAGCGCTCTGCTGCCCGGCACGGTCTCACGGCTGGCCGAGGTGGTGCGCCTGGCCGATGCTGCGATGTTCCCCTCGGCCATGGCGGACCACATCGGCTACGCGGGCGCAGCGATAGACACCGTCGAGGACAACCTGATGCCCTTGGTCAGCGGATGGATGCGCCTGGACGCAGTCGAACTGCACGACCTGATCACCGAAACGACCCTGCGGGCCGACTCGATCGGGTCGCGGCTGGGGGTCTGAGCACGCCGCGACAGTCGGCGACTCGTGCGGGCACGCGGCGCTCCCCTACCATTCGCCGTCGATGACAGCCGAACCCATCGACTACCACGAGGCGTGCGCGCGAGTCTGTGCGCCAGGCACCAACTTCGAGATGACCCCCGCAACCGTCAGGGGCATCGACATGTTGGTGTTCAAGAACGCTCCACGGAACCTGGCCGAGATGTTCTCGGTCGCGGCCGACCGCGACACAGAACTGATCGTTTACGAAGACGAGCGCTGGACCAGCGCCCAGATGATGGCTCTGGCGGGCCGCATCGCCAACACCCTGGTCGACCGTTTCGGTGTGGGCAAGGGCGACCGGGTTGC
>JAGQSP010000699.1 GCA_020439485.1 Acidimicrobiales bacterium
CGGCGATGATGGCCTCGCCGCGCAGGTACGACTGGGCTGGGGTGGCCCCACCCAGGGCTACGGCCACATCGACGACGTCGACGTGCAGCGAGTTGGAGTCTGGTTCGGAATACACGCCCACGGTGTCGATACCCAAGCGGTGGGCGGTGCGGGCGATGCGAACGGCGATCTCGCCCCTATTGGCGATGAGGAGTCGCTCAATCATCTAGTGCCTCCAGACGCCGTATTCGGTGGCGCCCTCGACGACGTTGTTGTGGGCTGCCGCCAGGGCGATGCCCAGCACCGTGCGGGTGTCGGCGGGGTGGATGATGCCGTCGTCCCAGACCCGCCCGGTCGAGAACAGAGCCGTCGACTCGGTTTCGATCTGGTTCTCGAGCGACGCGGTCTGGGCCGCCAGTGCATCCTCGTCGACGTCGACCCCTCTGCCGGCGGCGGCGTTGCGGGCGACGATCTCCATCACGCCGGCCAACTGCTTGGGGCCCATCACGGCGATGCGGTGGTTGGGCCAGCTGAAGATGAACCTCGGGTTGTAAGCCTTGCCCGCCATGCCGTAGTTGCCTGCGCCGTACGAGGCACCGACCATCAGATTGAAGTGGGGCACCGTCGAGTTGGCGACCGCGTTGATCATCTTGGCGCCGTTGACGATGATGCCGCCCTGCTCGGCGCGCGACCCCACCATGAAGCCGGTGATGTTGTGCATGAACACCAGCGGGGTGTTGGTGCGGTTACACAGCTGGATGAACTGCGAACCCTTCTTGGCCTCCTCGGAGAACAAGATGCCGTTGTTGCCGAGAACGCCCACCGGGTAGCCGTGGATCGACCCCCAGCCACACACGAGCTTGTCGCCGAACATCGGTTTGAACTCGTCGAAGCGGCTGCCGTCGAGCACCCGGGCGAACACCTCGCGCATCTCGAATGGAATGCGCACGTCGGCAGACGCACATCCCAACAGCTCGGCCTGGTCGTAGATGGGAGGGTCGGCCGGCAGGCTGGGCCCCGGCCCCAGCGGTTGGAATCTGAGGTTGCGAACGATGTCGCGCGCAATCCGCAAGGCATCGAGTTCGTCGACCGCCATGTAGTCGGACAGGCCCGAGGTGCGCGAGTGCATCTCGGCGCCGCCCAGGGTTTCCTCGTCGACTATCTCGTCGATGGCCATCTTGACCAACGGCGGGCCGCCCAGATAGGCCGTTCCGCGCTCTTTGACGAACACGGTGTAGTCGCTCATGCCAGGTACGTAGGCGCCACCGGCGGTGTTGGGCCCGAAGGCCACCGTGATGGTCGGAATGCCCATCTTCGACCACTGGGTGATGTTGCGGAACTGCTCGCCGCCCCGTACGAAGATGTCGACCTGGTGTGGCAGGTCTGCACCGGCCGATTCGTTCAACACGATGAGGGGCAGCCGGTTCTGACGCACGATCTCGGCCAGGCGCTGCATCTTGTCGACGGTCACCGGGTTCATCGACCCGCCTCGGTAGGTCATGTCTGTGCCGTAGACCATGACCAGGGTGTTCTCGACGACACCTATGCCCATGGCGATGCCCGTACCGACCGGAAACTCGGTGCCCCAGCCGGCCAGCGGGCTGAGCTCGAGGAACGGCGTGCCCGGATCGACCAACAGCTCGATGCGCTCGCGCACCAACATCTTGCCTCTGGCCCGGTGACGATCGACGTAGCGCTGACCACCGATCGAGGGCACCTTGGCCAACTCGGCCGCAACGTCGTCCCACAGCGCCTGCATGGCCCGCAGGTTCTGCTGATATTCGTCGCTGCTGGTGTCGAGCTTGCTCTTCAAGACCGGCATTGCAGGCTTCACCCCCTCGGACTTGGCGAGGTTAGTTGGGGTCGCGCCCGGGGATGAAGCTCGACGACGAGCCCTCGAAGGCGGGCGTCCAGTTGAGCCCGCATATTTGCGGCAACCAGCGAAGCGCCTGCCGGGTTGTCGCAAAGATGCGGGCAGAAGGGATGGGGACAGTGCAGATCGGGCACAATCGTGGGATGGACCTTGGCGCATTCTCGATCAGCCTGAACGTCGCAGACCTGGCCGCGTCGGAGGCGTTCTACGAAAAGCTGGGCTTCGAACGCACGGGTGGTGACGGCGAGGGTTACGTCATCATGGTGAACGGCAAGTCGGTGATCGGCCTGTTTCACGCCATGTTCGAGGGCAACATCTTGACCTTCAACCCGGGGCTCACGGTCGAAGGGCCGCTGCAGGAATTCCAGGACATCCGCGACATCAGGGCCGCGCTGGTCGAGTCTGGCATCGAGTTGATCGAGGACCTCGACCCTGCAGAGACCGGCCCCGCTCACATCACTTTGACCGACCCCGACGGAAACGCCATCCTCATCGACCAGTTCTTCCCCAGGCCAGGCTGAAAGGCACACAGATGTTCGACAACCGGATTACTCGCATGCTGGGGGTCGAGATACCGATCGTTCAGGCACCGATGGGCTGGATCGCTCGCTCGCAGCTCGCCTCGGCCGTATCGCGGGCCGGGGGCATGGGCATCATCGAGACC
>JAGQSP010000078.1:0-6396 GCA_020439485.1 Acidimicrobiales bacterium
ACCGCACGGCCGATCCGTCCGAACCCGATGACCCCCAGGGTGCGGCCCTTCAGATCGATGCCCGAGAAGCTCTTGCGGTCCCATTTGCCGTCGAGCATCGACGCGTGTGCGGCCGCGGTGCGTCGGGTCGTCGCCAGCATCAGAGCCATGGTCTGCTCTGCGGTGGCAACCGTGTTTGCCTGGGGTGTGTTCACGACCATGATGCCCCTGGCGGTGGCGGCGTCGAGGTCGACGTTGTCGACACCCACGCCCGCTCGGCCGATCACCTTCAACCCGTCGGCAGCCTGGATCAACTCGGCATCGACCGTGGTGCCGCTGCGGATGACCAGCGCGTCGGCTCCTGCGATAGACGCGATGAGCTCGGCCCGCGACTGCGCCGATGCATCGACGAGCTCGACGTCTGGCGCCTTCGCGAGGATCTCGAGACCGGCTGCGCCGAGCGAGTCGGAAACGAGCACTCTGAACTTGGTCATCGGTATTGCTCCGTGGTTGGCGGGTTGGCGCCGAACGCTTCGGCGAAGCGCCGGGCCGAGGGTGGGTCGTTGAACGTGAGATCGCCGACCTCGAACGCGTGTATTGCTGCAGCGAAACCGACGGTGCCGATCGAGGGATCGGCGGCGGCCAGCTCGCGGCCGACGGTGCCGGCGGCCAGGGCGACGATCGGCAGCAGCGACGGCGACCGCAGGTACACGTGGGCGTTGCGTTCCACTACGTCGCGGTGCGAAACCCCACCGAAGCCGACGAACAGGTCGACGCGCGGTGCCGCCACCAAGTCACTGACCCCGTCGCCGATGAGGATCGAGCGCTTGTCCGAGCCCGACAGGATCGAGTCGATGACATCGATCTTGCCGCTGGTCGTCGCAAGCGGCGACTGGGCGATGCCGGCGAATGCACCGCTGGATTGGCCGGGCCGCCACCACTGTCCGCTGAGATCATCGTGTCGGGTCTCGACGGCATGAACGTCGTGTGGCTCTATGCCGAGAAACGCGGCGAACTCTCGCACCGGAGCCGCCAGACCACCGCTGACGACCGATATGTGGTGCCCCAGCGCCTTCAGAACCCTCACGGTCTCGATGGCCCCTGGGGTGGCCGAGCGGCGATAACGCCTGTGTATCTCGCTGACCGCGCGTCTGTCCGGGCGCAACATCTCGAGGCGCTTCTCGTACACCTCGTCCAGTGGCACATCGCCGCGCATGGCGGCGTCTGTCATCTCGGCCACTGCCTGACGGTCTGGGTGGTCGCCGGCGAGTTCGTCGATGCCCTCGACCGTCGCGAGGGTTGCGTCGCAGTCGAAGATCACGTGGTGGAAGGCGGGCCACCTAGAGATGGGTGTGGAGGTCATCTTCCTGCGCTCGTAGTCGAGACTCCGACTCTACCGACACAGCCCTTGCACAATCTGTTGAGTCGGCCGCAGTTGGTCGACTTGAGCGGTGGCATGGGTCACGTCGCACCGCCGTGCACAGAGCTGCGGCCGCGATCATGGCGGCCCCGATCCAGACCAGGCTGGTCAGGGGCTGGACATTGATCAGCACCGCTGCCGCGCCAGTGTCGTCGGCCGATCGCAGGATCACCTGTACATCGCCCAGAAGGCCCCGGTCGGTTGCGGCCTCGGAGATGCGCACACCGCGATCGACCCGCTGCACGATGCTGGTGACATGGGGCGAGCCATCGATCTCGATGCTGGCTTCGACCGCCAGAAACGGATCCTCGACGACATCCAGGGCTATCAGCTCGACTTCGTGGCCTCGCACCGTCTGTGGAGTGCCCACCTGAAGCGTCGAGGCGACCGTGCTGGCTGCGGTGGTGCCCACAATGCCCACGGCCACCAGCGCGAACCCGAGATGTGCCAAGCTGCGCACCTGTTGCCGGGGCGACAGGCCCGTCGCCATTGCCGAACCGGCCGCAGCGGCCAGCGCCACTTGGGCGGGTTGATGGGCGCCGGTGCTCAGAGCCACAGCGGCTCCGACCATGCCGCCGGCGGCGGCCAGCAGCACGTTCTTTCGATCCGCCGAACGCAGGCTCATGAGGGGCAGTGCCAGTACCAGAGGGCCGAACAGCAGCCGTGAGTAGAACCATCCTTGGGTAGCGGCGCCGGGCAGGAAGGGGCGATAGGTCCCCAGCGCAACGACCGCCGCAGAGATCACCAGCAACGCCACCGCGACGGTTCGTTGCCTCCCGTGCCAGGTGCGGCTGTGCCCGGAAGGGCCGGCAGCGACTCGCCACACAACCAACGCACCTGCGGTCGCCAGCGCCGTCAGCGGCCACAGCCCCCAACCGATGGCACTGGCATCGGCGAAGGCGTGAACGCTCGTCCGCAGCGAGGTGCGGGTCAAAGCTGCGCCGCCGAAAACCGCGGGCCAAAGGGCGGCGTAAAGCCTCAGCCGGGTGGTCTGGCGTCGCGAGTGCAGCGAAGCCAGCAACAGCAACCAACAGACCAATGCGACGTTCTCGACCGGATCCCAAGCCCACCAGCCGCCCCACCCCAGTTCGACATAGGCCCACACCGCTCCCAGAGCCAACGCCGCGGTGGTGACCGCGGTCGCCGCGGCCGCAACGCGACGGGCGGCACCATCGTCACCGAATGCCGTCAACGCCGGGGCCAGGCACAGAGCCATGCCCAGGTACAGCAGCGGCGGGTGAATCAGCATCGCCGGATGCTCGAGGATCGGAGGTGGGCCCAGGCCCTCCAGCGGTGCCAGGTCGAGTCGCTCGAACGGGTCTGCCGCCAGAGCACATGTGGTTGCCAACACGGCGGTTGTGCCCGACGCGGCCGCCTGTTGCCACCGGCGCGGTGGAGTGCAGACCGCCAGCACTGCGACCACGACCGCACAGAAGAACAACATCGAACCTTCCGAGCCCGCCCACAGTGCTGCCAATCGCAGGGCCCCGTCCATGCCGGGCCTGACGTGGTCGGCCACGTATGTGACCTCGTAGTTCTCGGTCCATATCTGAATCGACAGCACCAGCGTGGCAACCCACACCGCCACGGCGCTCGCCCGCAGCCACGGTCTGAAGCGGCCCCGGTCCAGCAGCGCCGAAGCCGTGCCCAGAGCTGCTGCGGCCGCGGCTGTTGCCAGCGCAACGGTGCCGACAACGGGGTCCATAGGCTCCGAAATGTAGGCGCTGGTCCGGTGTGGCTATCGTCGGGCCATGCGCTTCAGCTTCTGGACCGGAAATTCTCACCCATGGGCCGAGATCCTCGACGCATGCTCTCACGCCGAGGCCACCGGCTGGGACGGCTTGTGGATAGCGGACCACTTCATGCCTCTGGCGGGCCCACCCGACGGTCCCGTGCACGAGGCATGGTCGGTTCTGGCCGCGCTGGCCGCAGCCGTACCCAGGGTGCGCCTGGGCCCGCTCGTGTGTGGCAACACCTATCGCAACCCTGCGTTGCTGGCCAAGATCGCAGCCTCGGTCGACCAGATCAGCGGCGGGCGCCTGGTCGTGGGCCTGGGTGCCGGCTGGCAGGAGAACGAACACCTGGCGTACGGATTCGAATACGGCACGGTCAAGACTCGCAGCGAACGCCTCGAAGAGGCGGCGGCGATCGTTCGCTCGCTGCTTCGCAACCAGACGACTTCGCTGTCTGGCGCCTACTACACGGTCATCGACGCACCGCTGGAGCCCAAGCCAGCCAATCCCGACATCCCGCTGCTCATCGGTGGCGGCGGCGAACAGCGCACGCTGCGAACGGCCGCCCGCTACGCCGATGAATGGAACGTATGGGGAACCCCAGAACTGCTGGCCGCAAAGATGGAGGTGCTCGACGCCCGGTGCGCCGAGGTGGATCGCGACCCCGGCGAGATCGCCCGATCGGCCGTGGCGCTGCTGGTACCCGGCGAGCTCCCCGAAGGCAACGACTTCCTGGCGTCGCGGCCGACCATCTCGGGTTCGGTCGAGCAGATGGTCGACACGGTCGGCCGCTACGTTCAGGTCGGTGTCGACGAGCTGGTCATACCCGACTTCACGCTGGGCTCGCTCGACAGGCGCAAGGACACGCTCGACATGTTCATGAACGAGGTCGTCTCGGCCGTGCGCTGAAGGGATCGGCGACCATCGGCGACAGCCCGATGGGAGGGGCCCGCCTCGAGCTGACGTTGCCCATCGACTGAACACTGCGACGCACGGTCGAGAATCTCCAGCTATCGTTGAAACGAACAGTTGTTCGAGTTACAATGCTGTCATTCCATAGAGGCTGCTCCGGTACACTCTGTTGCAGGCATTTGCATGTGACCGACCGGCCAGCCGAGTCGTCAGCCGCCCGATCGGTCCCGAAGATCTCGACTGTCCCACCCCCTCCGTAGGGTCGGATCTCGTCAGATCCCGGCGGTCCGAAGCCGTCGGCGAACACGGGGCAACGAGGAGGAACACCGTGGAGCGAGAGAAGGCCTTGGACATGGCCCTGGCGCAGATAGAGCGTCAGTTCGGCAAGGGCTCGGTCATGAAGATGGGCGAACAGCCATCCATGATCGTCGAGTCGGTCTCGACGGGCAGCCTGGCCCTCGACATCGCCCTGGGTATCGGAGGGCTGCCGCGCGGCCGTGTCTGCGAGATCTACGGTCCTGAGGCCTCGGGCAAGTCGACCCTGGCCATGCACGTGGTTGCCGAAGCCCAGCGCAACGGCGGCATCTGCGCCTATGTCGACGCCGAGCACGCCATGGATCCCTCCTATGCCCGCAACATCGGGGTCGACGTCGACGAACTCCTCATCTCCCAGCCAGACACCGGCGAGCAGGCTCTCGAGATCACCGACATGCTCATCCGGTCGGGCGCCATCGACGTCATCGTCATCGACTCCGTGGCCGCCCTCACCCCCCGTGCCGAGATCGAGGGCGAGATGGGCGATACCCACGTCGGCCTTCAGGCTCGACTCATGTCCCAGGCGCTGCGCAAGATCACCGCCAACCTGAACAAGACCAAGACCATCTGCATCTTCATCAACCAGCTGCGCGAGAAGATCGGCGTCATGTTCGGTTCGCCCGAGACCACCCCGGGCGGTCGTGCGCTCAAGTTCTACTCGTCGGTTCGCATCGACATCCGCCGCATCGAGGCCATCAAGGACGGTGGCGACATCGTCGGTGGTCGCACCCGCACCAAGATCGTCAAGAACAAGGTGGCTCCGCCCTTCAAGCAGGCCGAGTTCGACATCATGTACGGCAAGGGCATCAGTCGCGAGGGGTCGCTGCTCGACGTTGGTGTCGAGCAGGGCATCGTCAAGAAGTCGGGTGCTTGGTACACCTACGAGGGCGAGCAGCTCGGTCAGGGCCGCGAGAACTCCAAGAATTTCCTGCTCGACAATCCCGAGATCGCCGTCGAGATCGACGACAAGGTGCGTTCGTTGCTCGGCGTAGGTGTCAAGGGCCCCGTCGAAGATGTCGATCTGACCGTCGAGGAAGAGTCGGCCAACGCCGACTGACATAGATCGCCCGCCCGTCACTCCCAACACGGGCGGCGAAAAACAGGCGACCGGCTGTGGCTGGTCCGGTCGCTGCGCATGTGCCCACGGACTCGTCCCCCAGACGACCGTGGGCACGAGCGCGTCTGGGCCCTCAGTTCAGTAGCCTGGCTGCCCGTGGCACGTAAGTACATCGTCAGAACCTTCGGGTGCCAGATGAACGAACACGACTCCGAGCGCATAGCCGGCCTGCTCGAGCAGGACGGCCTCGAGTCGACCGATCAGCTCGAGGACGCCGACGTCATCGTGCTCAACACGTGCTGCATCCGCGAGAACGCCGACAACAAGCTCTACGGCCATCTGGGTCACCTGAAGCGCCTGAAGGACAAGCGTCCCGATCTGCAGATCGCTGTAGGTGGGTGCCTGGCCCAAAAAGACCGCGACCTGATCCAGGAGAAGGCCGGTCACGTCGACGTCGTATTCGGTACCCACAACGTGGGGCGGGCGGCAGAGCTGCTCAACGAATCACGGATCAGCGGCCCCATCACCGAGATCATCGAAGAGAGCGACGAGTTCCCGTCGGCGTTGCCGGTTCAGCGCGACGCCGGGCACGCGGCCTGGGTCACCATCCAGATCGGCTGCGACAACAACTGCGCCTTTTGTATCGTCCCCGCGGTTCGCGGAGCCGAGATCAGCCGCAGCTTCGGCGAGCTGGTCGACGAGGTCGCCGCCTTGGCCGCCGAGGGCATCACCGAAGTCACCCTGCTTGGCCAAAATGTCAACAGCTACGGGCGCGACCTCACCCTGGCCAACCGCAGCGCCGAGGTCGACGATCTGCTTCGCCACACCACCGGGGCCGGTTGGGCCGACGGCGATCGTCGGGCCAGGCCACTGTTCGCCGATCTGCTTCGCTCGATCGGCGAAATCGAGGGCATTCGTCGAGTTCGTTACACCTCGCCCCACCCCAAGGACCTTCGCCCCGAGACCATCGCCGCCATGGC
>JAGQSP010000078.1:6460-7508 GCA_020439485.1 Acidimicrobiales bacterium
GCCATGCATCGCGGCTACACGGCCCAGCGCTATTTGGAGAAGCTGGCCCACGCGCGGGCCACGGTCGACGATTTGGCGGTCACCACCGACATCATCGTCGGGTTCCCGGGCGAGACCGACGCCGATTTCGAAGCCACTCTCGAGGTGGCCGCCGCAGCCGAATACGACAGCGCATACACGTTCATCTTCAGCCCGCGCCCCGGCACCGAGGCCGCCGAGATGGTCGACCGCTATGTCGACGCGGCTGTGGTCGGCGAGCGCTTCGAACGACTGCGCCTGGTGATCGAGAGGTCGGGTCGGGCCAAACACCTGGCGCGCATTAGTCGCGTCGAGGAGGTCGTGGTCGAAGGCCCCTCCAAGCGCGACCCGGCGATGACCACCGGTCGCACCAGGCAGAACAAGCTGGTGCACTTCGCCTCGCCTCAGCCGCTTCGAATCGGCACCTACGCCAACGTCGAGGTCACCGACGCATTTGCCCACAGTCTCAAGGGCCAGTTCGTCGAGGTGGTTGCCCCGGCTACCCACCGCACTCGCATTCCGGTGGTGGCGCTCTGAGCACCACGACCGGTCCGCCGATCGTGGTGGTGGGCCCAACGGCAGTGGGCAAGTCGTGGTTGGCCCTTGCTCTGGCCAGACGCCTGGGCAACGCGGAGATCTTGTCGGTCGACTCGATGCAGGTCTACCGCGGCATGGACATCGGCACCGCCAAACCGACGGCGGCCGAGCGAGCCCACGTGCAGCACCACCTGATCGATCTGATCGACCCACACGAGACGATGGACATCGTCGACTTCGCTCGGGCTCACGACAGCGCCATGGTCGATATGCATCAGCGAAGCAGGCAAGCCGTGTTGGCGGGAGGCACCGGGCTCTACATCAGGGCCGTCGTCGACCGGCTCGAACCGCCGCCTCGATATCCAGAGGTGATGGCGCGCCTCGAGAACGAACCCGACACCGTCGGTCTGCATCATCGGCTCCGCCAGGTCGATCCGACGGCGGCGGCCCGCATGGAGCCGAACAATCGTCGCCGGGTTCTGCGGGCTCTGGA
>JAGQSP010000700.1 GCA_020439485.1 Acidimicrobiales bacterium
ATCGGCAGGGGCCTGGTGACCCAGCACCTCCGCGAACTCGACTCGGTCTACACGGGCATCATCATCGACCACCGAAAGGCGATCGAGGCCTCTGCGGCAGATCCGGTCACCGAGGACCTGTTCATCAAACAGACCGCCATGCTCGAGATGGCGCAATGGTTCGTCCGTTCGTTCATCGAGAGCACCAGTGCCCAGGATCTCTCCGACGAAGACCTGCGCCGCCTGGTCGAGCACAAAACCGGGATGGACCTGGACGAGGTCGGGCGCAACATCGACGAGATGAATCGTGTCGGAGCGAACATCTCTGGCGAGGGCGCCATCTGACGCGGGCTTCTCCGGCCCTGCCGCGCCGGGGCACAATGCTGCGATGGATTCGCAGCTCGGTCAGGCCCCACCCACACAGATGAACGAGCTGGGGTTCTACACCCTGGCCGGCGCGCCAGAATCACCGCGAGACCTGATCGACGAGATCCGCAGAGCCGAGGCCATGGGCCTCGGCTCTGCCTTCATCAGCGAGCGCTTCAACATCAAGGAGGCGGCGACCCTCAGCGGTGCCGCCGGCGCCGTGTCCGAGCGCATCGGCATCGCCACCGCCGCCACCAATCACAACACCCGTCACCCGATGGTGACGGCGTCTTACGCGATGACGATGCACAAACTCACCGGCGGGCGCTTCTCTCTGGGTTTGGGCCGAGGTATCGAGAGAGCCATGAAGGCCTTCGGGCTGGGGGCCATAACAACTGCACAGATGGAAGACTTCGTGTCGATCATGCGCCGCGTTTGGCGAGGGGAGGCGGTGTTGGGCCACGACGGCCCCGCCGGCCGCTTTCCGGCTCTTGCGATATCGGGCATGGGCGCCCAGCACATACCTATGACGCTCACCGCGTTTGGTCCCAACTCTTTGGCCCTCGGGGGCCGGGCATTCGACGCGGTGGTGCTGCACACCTTCTTCACCGACGAGACCACGTCGCGGGTCGTTGCCCAGGTCAAGCGGGCAGCCGAAGAGGCCGGCCGCAATCCCGACCACGTGCGTGTGTGGTCGTGCCTGGCCACCATCGGCGACCATCTGCCCGAACCGGTGGTGCTGAAGAAGACTGTGGGCCGGATGGCGACCTACCTCCAGGCCTACGGCGACTTGATGGTGCGCACCAACGACTGGGACCCCGAGGTTCTGCGGCGTTTCCGGCAGGACGAATTCGTCGCCGGTTTCAGAGGGGCCCTCGACCAGCTGGCCACCACCGAGCAGCTCGAGCACGTGGCCACGCTGATACCGGCCGACTGGTTGGCGCCGGCGGCGACGGGCTCGCCCGAGCGATGTGTCGAGACCATCCGAAACCAGTTCGACCTGGGGTGTGACGGCGTGATCCTGCACGGCGCGAGCCCCGCCGATCTCGAACCGATCGTCGACGAGTACCGTCGGACCCGCCAGGCGGGGCTGTTCGACCACCTGCCGGCAAACCCCGGGGGAGTGGCCGTCGGCAACTAGTGGTCGCCAGGGGCCATGTAGAACCACACGGGCGACTTGACCCCCGCCTCGCGCATGGCCGCTCGCGCCGCCAGCACGACCTCGCCACCCCGGGTGTGGTCGAGGAACCAACGGGTACCCGCCCACGCCGAGGGGACCGAGTCGGCCAAGCCCAATGCTGCGGTTTCGTAGTAGCCGCGGATGTCTTGGGCCACCCGGGCCGGAATGCCTGGGACACCGGCCTCTTTCCACGGCACACCGTCGGCCACCCTGATGAACGCTTCCAGCGCGTCGACGACGTGGTCGGCGTCGACCACACGCCCCGCACCCATGCGGTTGCCATAACGTTCGACCGCACGTTCGTATGCCGGGCGCAATCCGCGGGCCTCGTCTACGGCCGGGTGTGCGTTTGGGTCGTGGCGAGGGGGCAGCGGGCAGGCCATCACCTCGACGTTGTCGTCGACGATGCTCTCGCCGAACTCGGCGAACACCGGCTCGGTGGCGTCGAGCAGCGAGAAGGCATGGGCCAACACCCGATGTTGAAACTCGGGGTCGGCCGGTTTGCCCAGCGGGCGGCCGAGCGGGAAGTCGCACCACAG
>JAGQSP010000701.1 GCA_020439485.1 Acidimicrobiales bacterium
GGTGTGTCCGTGGGCGGTGTCGATGACGACGAAATCGACGCCCTTGTCGGCGAGCGCCTCGACGCGCTCGACGGTGTCGGTCACCCCAACGGCTGCGCCAACCCGCAGGCGACCCTGCTCGTCGAGCGACGCATTGGGCTTCTCGATGCGCTTGTTGATGTCCTTCACCGTGATGAGCCCGCCTAGGCGACCAGCTGTATCGACCAGGGGAAGCTTCTCGATGCGGTGGCGGTGAAGTATCTGCACCGCCTCGTCGAGCGTGGTGCCCAGGGGCGCGGTGACCAGGCCCTCCGATGTCATGAAGTCGCTGACAGGCCGGGCGTCGTCGGCCGACGTGCAGAAGCGGACGTCGCGGTTGGTCAAGATGCCCACCAACACACCAGACGGATCACAGATGGGAACGCCGCTGATCTTGTGGCGGCTCATGACCAACTCGGCGTCGGCCAGACTCGCAGTTGGCGGCAGGCTGACGGGCGCCGTGATCATGCCTGATTGCGACAGCTTGACCCGCTCGACGTGGTCGGCCTGATCCTCGACCGACAGGTTGCGGTGCAGCACACCGATGCCGCCCTCGCGGGCGAGAGCGATCGCCAGGGGCGCCTCGGTGACGGTGTCCATTGCAGCCGACAGCAGGGGAACCCCCAGGCCCATACCGGCAAGCGAGGTCGACACGTCGACTTCGTGAGGCAACAGCTCGCTCCATCCCGGCACCACCAACAGGTCGTCGAATGTAAGCGACTCGAACCCCTCGAACAGCTTGGAGTTGTGCTCTAGAGCACGGTTGGGTGTGGTCATGATGTCACCTCTCGTCTGGTGAACCGACGTGGGCCGCGGCGGCCAGGTCGAGCTGTTCGAGGGCCGCGGCGATGGCCTCGATCAGCAGTTCGTGCTCTGCGTGGTGCATGCGCACCTCGAAGTCTTCGAGCGTGTCGCCTGGCCGGAACACCACCTCGCGGACGGCGATCACCGGCCCGGCGTCGACGGCCTCATCCGGAACCCAGTGAACCATCACTCCAGAGCGGTCGATGGCTCGATCCTGCCATTGCTGGTATGCCCGCTCGATGGCACGCACACCAGCGAACTGGCCGGGGAGGGCGGGGTGCAGGTTGATTATCGGAAACGTCGCGCAGAAGGTGCGCCCCAGCAGCCTCATCCATCCGGCCAGCACCACAAGGTCGGGGCGGTACCCCGCGAGCAGCTGGGCCAGGCGTTGGTCGTCGTCGGCGCGCTGGGCCGCGCTGCGGCCCTGGTGGCTGACGATCTCGACCTCGATGCCGGCGCGTCGGGCCCGCTCGACCACACCGGCCTGGGCGTTGTTGGTCACCACGACGGCGACATCGGCCCCAAGCCGGCCTTCGGCGCACGCATCGATGATGGCCTGGCAGTTCGTTCCCCCGCCCGAGGCCAACACGGCCAGTCGCGCCCGCTGCGACCTCAAGACAGCTTCACCCTCGGGCCGAACCCGTCGTATTGCACGACGCTGCCGACAACCCAGCTGGATTCATCGAAGGTGGCCCGCAGCGCTTCGACCTTTGCTGGTTCGACAACACACACCATGCCGATGCCGCAGTTGAGGATTTGGTGGGCGTCGTACAGGTCTAGATCGGCCCAGTCGATCAGGAAGTCGAAGATCGGCAGTCGGGGCCACGAGGTTGTGTCGATGACCGCGCCAAGCGAGTCGGGAAGCACCCTGGGCAGGTTGTCGACCAGGCCGCCTCCAGTGATGTGGGCGAGGGCATCGATGAGGCATGCCTTCAAACCCGACGCCAGCACGTCGAGGTAAGACCGATGCACCGCCAACAGCGCGTCGGCGAAGGTCTCGCCCGATCCACCGGGCAGTGGCTCGTCGAGCGATCGGTCGGCGACGGCGCGGCGGGCCAGGCTGTAGCCATTGGTGTG
>JAGQSP010000079.1 GCA_020439485.1 Acidimicrobiales bacterium
ACGCGGACCTTCAAGTTCCACGCCGGCCAGGAGCGCAAGGGTAAGGGCCGCCGATGAGCACGATCGATCTCACCGAGGTCGCAGGCGCCCGCGCCACGCACCGCTATGCACGCCTGTCGGCCAGCAAGGCCCGCGCCGTGCTCGATCTGATCCGCGACCACGACGTCGCTGATGCTGCCGACATCCTGCGTTTCTCCGAGCGGGGTGCCGCAGAGGTCATTGCCAAGGTGCTTGCGTCGGCAGTCGCCAACGCCACCAACAACGAGGGCCTCGACGAAGACGAGCTGTACGTCGCCGAGTGCTTCGCCAACGAGGGACCAACCCTCAAGCGCTGGCGTCCACGTGCTCGTGGCCGCGCCACCCGCATAAACAAGCGCACGTGCCACATAACGGTTGTGGTCGCACGCCTCGACGACGAAGAACTCGAGATGCGCGAGGCTGCAACCAGCGCGGCCGCCACAACGCCAAACCGCGCCGACCGCCGCGCCCGCGTCGCCGCGAGCCGCCAGGCCGACAACGTGCCTGAGGACGCGGCCAGCGACGACGACGTGCAGGACGCGATCGTCGACACCGGCGCCGATGCTGAAGAGCTCGACGCCCCGACCGACACCCCCGAGGCCGACAACCCCGAGGCCGTGGCCGAGTGGAATGCCGAAGACGCCGACGCCGATGGCGAGGCGAACGTGGCCGACGAGTCGCCCTATGGCGAGGGCTCGATGGCCCCGCCCGCGGACGGCTCGATCCCCGAGGGGTTCCCGGTCAAGGGCAACGCAGACTCGATGAAGTATCACGAGCCTGGTGGTCGCTGGTACGACAGCACGGTGGCCGAGGTCTATTTCGCATCCGCCGAAGCTGCTGAGGCGGCCGGCTTCACCAAGGCCGGCTCACGGGCCAAGGCCGCTGACACCGAGGGCGAGGAGGCCTGACATGGGTCAGAAGATCAACCCCTACGGTTTTCGGCTGGGCGTTACCACCGACTGGAAGTCCCGTTGGTTCTCCGACAAGGAGTACAAGGACAACGTCATCGAGGACTGGAAGATCCGCAACTACCTGCGCACCGAGCTTCCGCACGCTGCCATCAGCCGCGTCGAGGTCGAGCGCACACGCGATCGACTCCGTGTCGATGTCCACACCGCTCGCCCCGGCATCGTCATCGGTCGCCGTGGCTCTGAGGCCGACCGCCTCCGGTCGGGACTCAGCAAGATCTCGGGCAACCCCAAGGTCCAGCTCAACATCCAGGAGATCAAGCAGCCCGAGCTCGACGCTGCGCTGATCGCCCAGGGTGTGGCCGACCAGCTCGCAGGTCGTGTCGCTTTCCGCCGTGCGATGAAGCGCGCCGTGCAGAACGCGCTGAAGGCCGGAGCTCTTGGTATCCGGGTTCAGTGCTCGGGCCGCCTCGGCGGCGCCGAGATGAGCCGTACCGAGTGGTACCGCGAGGGCCGCGTGCCGCTGCACACGCTGCGCGCCGACATCGACTACGGCTTCCGCGAGGCCCGTACCACGGCCGGACGTATCGGCGTCAAGGTGTGGCTCTACAAGGGCGACATCCTGCCGTACAAGGTCTCGGCCGACGAGCGCATCGCACGTGAGGCTGCCATGGCCACCGGCGATGGTCCGGGTGCACCCGCCATGCCGGCCGCCGTCGTTTCGTCCAGCGGTCGTCGTGCCGCCGAAGCGGCTGCCGCAGCTCCGGCGCCTGCACCCGCCGACGACGAGACGGTCGACGAAGCAAACGTGCCGCTGGTCAAAGAGGCCGACCCCGAATTCGAGAGGCTCCTCGCCGAAGAAGAGGAGATCGAGCGCAACACCCGCCAGTCGGGCGGTGGTGCCGAGCGCTTCCGACCTGGAGATGCCGACTGATGTTGATGCCCAAGAAAGTCAAGCACCGCAAGCACCAACGCGGTCGCATGAAGGGCGCCGCCAAGGGCGGTGACACCCTGCAGTTCGCCGATTTCGGCATCCAGGCGCTCGAGCCGGGCTGGATCACTGCCCGCCAGATCGAGGCCGCACGTATCGCGATGACCCGTCACGTCAAGCGTGGCGGAAAGGTCTGGATCCGGGTCTTCCCGGACAAGCCCGTCACCGCCAAGCCAGCTGAGACCCGTATGGGCTCCGGCAAGGGCAACCCCGAGCGCTGGATCGCCGTGGTGAAGCCCGGTCGGGTCATGTTCGAGCTCGGTGGCGTCAACGAGGAGCTCACCCGAGCCGCCCTCGAGCGCGCCATCCAGAAGCTTCCGATCAAGGCCCGCATCGTCAGCCGTGAAGGAGCGATGTAATGGCCAAGGATCTGCGCCAGCTCGACGACGGTCAGCTCGTCGAGCGCCTGGCCGAGACCAAGCAGGAGCTTTTCAACCTGCGCTTCCAGTTCGTAACCGGCCAGCTCGAGAGCCCGGCCGCCGTGACGAAGGCCAAGCGCCAGGTAGCCCGCATCAACACCATCTTGCGCGAACGCGAGATAGCTGCCGCCGAGCGCCTGGCGGAGGAGAGCTGATGTCCACCGAGTCCGTCAACCCAGACGAGCGGCCGAACCGCCGCAAGGTCCGCGAGGGCCTGGTCGTTTCCATCTCGATGGAAAAGACCGCCGTTGTCGCCGTGGTCGAGCGGGTACGTCACCCGCGCTACAACAAGACTGTCCAGCGCACCAAGAAGCTCTACGTCCACGACGAGGACAACGACGTGCGCATCGGTGACCGGGTTCGTGTCGCCGAGACGAGGCCCCTCTCGAAGACCAAGCGCTGGCGCTTGCTCGAGGTTGTGGAGCGTGCGCGATGATCCAGCAGGAGACGCGCCTCAAGGTCGCCGACAACAGCGGCGCTCGCGAGGTTCTTTGCATCAAGGTGCTCGGTGGTTCTCGCCGGCGCTACGCCACGGTCGGTGATGTGTTCATCGCCACCGTCAAGGACGCCATACCAGGCGCCAACGTCAAGAAGGGCGACGTCGTTCGCTGCGTGGTGGTTCGCACCCGCAAGGAACGTCGCCGTGCCGACGGCTCGTACATCCGCTTCGACGAGAACGCAGCCGTGCTCATCAACAACAACAACGAGCCCCGGGGTACGCGCATTTTCGGCCCCGTCGGTCGTGAGCTTCGCGAGAAGCGCTTCATGCGCATCGTGTCGCTCGCCCCGGAGGTGCTGTGACATGAAGATCAAGAAGGGCGACCGAGTCCGGGTGCTCGCGGGCAAAGACCGTGGTGCCGAGGGCGAGGTCATCCACGTCGACCCAAGAGCCAACAAGGTGCTCGTCGAAGGCGTGAACATCGCCAGGCGTCACACCCGGCCCACCCAGGTCAACCAGCAGGGCGGCATCATCGACAAGATCATGCCGATCAACGCTTCGAACGTTGCGGTTGTTTGCCCCAAGACCGGCAAGGCCGGCCGGGTGGGCTACCGCACCGAAGGCGGAACCAAGGTGCGCTTCCACAAGGTGTCTGGGGAGGAGCTGTCGTGACAACCGCGATCGAACCCCGTATGAAGGCCATCTATCGAGACGAGGTGCGCAACGCCCTCAAAGACGAACTCGGCCTCCCGAACATCATGATGGTTCCCAAGCTCAGCAAGATCAGCCTCAACATGGGCGTGGGCAGTGCCCTCACCAACCGGGCCAATCTCGATGGCGCCTTGTCGGACCTCACCACCATCGCCGGTCAAAAGGCAGTCCCAACACGGGCCAAGAAGTCGATCGCCGGCTTCAAGCTCCGCGAGGGCAACGCAATCGGTGCGCGGGTGACCCTGCGCGGGAACCAGATGTGGGAGTTCTACGACCGCCTGGTGACGCTGGCCATTCCCCGCATTCGTGACTTCCGGGGTCTCAACCCCAAGGGTTTCGACGGGCGTGGCAACTACACCTTCGGTGTCACCGAGCAGTTGATCTTCCCCGAGATCGACTACGACAAGGTCTCGGCGACCAGGGGTCTGAACATCACCCTTGTGACCACCGCAACCACTGACGACCACGGACGCGCTCTTCTCAGTGCGCTCGGATTCCCGTTCAAGCGGGAGGGACAGGACTAATGGCCAAGAAGGCACTCATCGAGAAGCAGAAGCGCACTCCCAAGTTCAAGGTGCGCGCCTACAGCCGCTGCAACCGCTGCGGCCGGCCTCACTCGGTCTATCGCAAGTTCGGCCTGTGCCGCATCTGTTTCCGCGAGATGGCCCACGCCGGCGAACTGCCGGGCGTGACCAAGGCGAGCTGGTGAGGGGGTACCGCCAATGACCATGACCGACCCCATCGCCGACATGCTGACGCGTATTCGCAACGCATCTCAGGCCCGCAAGGACGCCGTGTCCATGCCGTCCTCCAAGCTCAAGGAAGCCCTCGCCGGCATCCTCGCTGCAGAGGGCTATATCAACGGCTACAAGGTGGAAACACCCGAAGGCCGCCCGCAGAACACACTGAAGATCGATCTCAAGTACTCAGAAGACCGTAAGCAGACCATCTCGGGTATCACCCGTGTGTCGAAGCCCGGCCTTCGCGTGTACAGCAAGTCCGACGAGGTCCCACGGGTCCTCGGCGGCCTCGGTATCGCAGTGTTGTCGACCAGCCAGGGACTCATGACCGACCGTGAAGCGCGCAGGCGCAAGGTCGGTGGTGAGGTGCTCTGCTACGTCTGGTAGGTACTCATGTCTCGAATCGGTAAAGCACCAGTCGCCATCCCCGGCGGCGTAGAGGTGAAGGTCGACGGCGACGATGTTGTCGTCAAGGGCCCCAAAGGCCAGCTCACCCAGGCCATCCCGGACGGCATCTCGGTCTCGGTAGAGGACGGCACCGTCTCGGTGACGCGTGGCGACGACGAGGGCGAAACCCGCTCGCTGCACGGCCTGACCCGTGCCCTCATCGCCAACATGGTCAAGGGTGTCAGCGACGGCTTCACCAAGGAACTGTCCATCGTGGGTGTCGGCTACCGCGCCCAGGCGAAGGGCCCAGGTGAGCTCGAGCTGGCTCTCGGTTTCTCGCACCCCGTCTCGGTGGTGGCCCCCGAGGGCGTCACCTTCGAGGTCCCCACACCGACCAGCATCAAGGTCTCCGGAATCGACAAGCAGCTGGTCGGACAGGTCGCCGCTGACATCCGCGAGTACCGCAAGCCAGAGCCCTACAAGGGCAAGGGCATCCGGTACGTCAACGAGTACGTACTCCGCAAGGCCGGCAAGGCCGGCAAGTGATCAAGCGCGCACAGTAGGCACGAGCACCATGAGCAACAATCAACACGCACGAGCTCGGCGACACACCCGGGTTCGCAAGAAGATCATCGGCACCCCGCAGCGGCCGCGCCTCGCGGTGTTCCGCTCGAACCGCCACATGGTCGCCCAGGTAATCGACGACCTCAACGGTCGCACCCTTGCCGCCGCGTCGACCCACGAGTCGGACATCCGTCAGGCTGGCGTCACGGGCAACAAGGACGCTGCCACCCGGGTCGGCAGCCTGATCGCCCAGCGCGCCTCGGCCGTTGGGGTTTCACGTGTCGTCTTCGATCGCGGCGGCAACCAATACCACGGCCGTGTCGCGGCACTGGCCGACGCCGCTCGCGAGGGCGGACTGGAGTTCTGATGGGTAACAACAACCAACGTGGTAACCGTCGCGACGAGAACCGTCGCCCCGAGCGCGATCGCAATGGTCGTGACGCCGACGGTCTTCGCGAGTCTCGAGTCATCGACATCAACCGTGTCGCCAAGGTCGTCAAGGGCGGCCGCCGGTTTGCCTTCACAGCCCTCGTTGTCATCGGCGACGGCGCCGGTCGCGTCGGCCTTGGCTACGGCAAGGCCAAAGAGGTGCCGCTGGCCATCCAGAAGGGCACCGAAGAGGCCAAGAAGAACCTCTTCGAGGTTCCCCTGGCCGGCTCCACCATCACCCACCCCGTTCTGGGCGAGCTCGGTGCAGGCAAGGTACTGCTGAAGCCGGCTTCTCCCGGTACCGGCGTGATCGCCGGCGGTGCAGCCCGAGCCATCCTCGAAGAGGCCGGCATCCACGATGTATTGGCCAAGTCGCTCGGATCTTCGAACCACATCAACGTCGCAAAGGCAACCATCGAGGGTCTCAAGGACCTGAAGCGCCCTGACGAGATCGCAGCGGCTCGAGGCCTGTCGCCCGAGGAGTGCATCCCGGCCGGCGTCCTGAATGCGTACCGCGAGGCTCAGAGGGCCAAGGCCGTGGCCTCGGTCGACGAGGAGGCTGCATCGTGAGCGGTGCAAACTTGAAGGTCACCCAGGTGCGCTCGGCCATCGGCTCGAAGCCCGTTCATCGCGGAACACTTCGTGCCCTCGGTCTGGGTCGCATCGGCAAGTCGAACACTCTGGCCGACGGGCCGGTGCTCCAGGGAATGCTGCGCAAGGTCGCACACCTGGTCGCCGTCGAACCGGCCGAAGAAAGCTGATCTCAGATGCTCAAGCCACATGACCTGCGCCCGGCAGAGGGTGCAAAGAAGGACCGTCAGCGTGTCGGTCGAGGCATAGCCGGCAAGGGCGGCAAGACCGCCGGCCGCGGCACCAAGGGCCAGAAGGCTCGCAGCAAGGTACCAGTCTGGTACGAGGGTGGTCAGTACCCCTTGCAGCGCAGCATCCCCAAGCTCAAGGGCTTCACCAACCCGTTCCGTGTCGAATATCAGGTGATCAACCTCGACGTCGTCGCGAGCCTCGGAGTCGACGAGGTGACCCCCGAACTTCTCCTCGAGAACGGTCTCATCGGCAAGAACTCGCTGGTCAAGATCCTTGGCCGCGGCGAGATCTCCTCCGCGGTGTCGGTCAAGGCTCACGCCTTCTCCAGGTCGGCCGAAGCGGCCATCACCGCCGCTGGCGGTACGGTTGAGACCCTGCCCCTTCCATTCGGCGGGCCGCGTCCGCCGGCCAAGGGCAATCAGCACACCAACCGCTGACGCCTTTCGAGGCCACGACACACCAGGGAGTAACGAGTGCTGTCGAGCATGCGCAACATATTCAAGGTGCCCGAGCTGAGGAACAAGATCCTCTTCACGGTCACGATCATTGCGCTCTACCGAATCGGAGCCCAGGTGCCGGTACCCGGCATCGACTTCGACCGAATCATCGAGCTGCGCGACAGCGCCGAACAAACCGGCGGCGTACTCGGCATCCTGAACCTGTTCTCGGGTGGCGCCCTCACCAACTTCGCCATCTTCGCGCTCGGGATCATGCCCTACATCACGGCGTCGATCATCATCCAGATCCTCACCGTGGCGATCCCCAAGCTCGAAGAGCTGCAGCAACAGGGTGCAGTCGGTCAGCGCAAGATCACCCAGTACACCCGTTATCTGACGCTTGCCATCGCGTTCCTGCAGGCCACCGGGATCACCTTCGTGTTCGGCCGTGGTGGTGGTTCGGCCTTGGGCAACAGCTCTGGCATCGAGGTGCTGCCTCAGTTCACCTTCGGGCGCGTGATGCTGGTGATCATCTCGCTCACCGCCGGCACAGCCCTGCTGATGTGGATGGGTGAGCTGATCAGCCAAAGAGGCGTTGGCAACGGCATGTCGTTGCTGATCTTCGCCTCGGTGGTGTCGGGCTTGCCATACGACGGCGCCCGTCTGCGGGCAACCGAGGGCAACCTCTACCTGTTCATTGCGATCATCGTGGCCATCGGCCTGATGGTGGCCATCATCTTCATCGAGCAGGGCCAGCGACGCATTCCGGTCCAATTCGCCAAGCGTCAGATGGGCCGGCGCATGTACGGCGGCCAGAGCACATACATTCCGCTCAAGGTCAACCAGTCCGGCGTCATCCCCATCATCTTCGCCAGCTCGGTGCTGTTCTTGCCCGTCCTGCTCTCGAATGTCATCAACTGGAGCTGGTTCCAGACATTCATCAACGACTATCTGACCCAGCCAGACAACCCGGTCTACGTGATCGTGTTCGGCCTGATGATCGTGGGCTTCGCCTACTTCTACACCGCGGTCACCTTCGACCCGATCAAGCAGGCCGACAGCATTCGTAAGCAGGGTGGCTTCATCCCGGGCATCAGGCCTGGACCTCAGACCGAGCGTTACCTCGGCAAGGTGCTGTCTCGCATCACCTTGCCAGGCGCCCTGTTCATCGCAGCCGTCGCCCTGGTGCCTTCGATCCTGATCGCCATCACGGCCCCCGGCTTGGGTTCTGTCTCGGGCCTTGGCGGCGGTGGAGCTGCGCTGTCGTTCGGCGGTGTTTCGATCCTCATCGCGTCGGGCGTAGCGCTCGAGACGATGAAGCAGGTCGATAGCCAGCTGATGATGCGCAACTACGAGGGGTTCTTGAGATGACGCACAGGCTGATCGTCATGGGCAAGCAAGGTGCAGGCAAGGGCACCCAATGCGTGCGGCTCTCCGAGCGCTATGGCATTCCTCATATCTCGACTGGCGACATGTTGCGCGCCGCAGTCGAGGCCGGAACCGAGCTCGGCGAACGTGCCAAGGCGATCATGGACGCCGGGGACCTGGTTCCCGACGATCTGATGATGTCCATCGTCGAGGATCGCCTGTCGCAGCCCGACGCTTCCAACGGGTTCTTGCTCGATGGCTTTCCCCGCACATCTGTTCAGGCCGAGTGGCTCGACGGTGCGCTTGCCCCCGGGGGCGTCGACCTGGCGGTGAGCATCGAGGTGCCAGACGAGATCGTCGTCGAGCGGATGCTGTCCAGAGGGCGTGCAGACGACACCGAGGATGCAATCCGTCGTCGGCTCGATCTGTATTCGGAGCAGACCGCTCCGCTGCTCGACCATTACTCGTCCGCCAGCCGTCTTGTCACGGTCGACGGATTCGGCGACGAAGACACTGTCGAGGCCCGCTTGGCCGAGGCAATCGACGCCAGATTGGGCGGGGAGGAATAACGACCCGATCTAGGGCTTGGCTTGAGCCCTGCGGGACGCTATCCTGCAACGTCGGCCGAGTGCGCCCTTCCGCCGCTCGAGCTGCCGGCCACCACCGACTTGCGTTCAGCACAATACGTGTCGTGCCTGAACTAGGTCATCTACGAGGAGAAAGACACTGCCGAAACCCAAAGACGATGTGATCGTCCTGGAAGGAAAGGTCGTCGAGCCACTTCCGGGAGCGATGTTCCGAGTTGAACTCGACAACGGGCACAGCGTGCTGGCCCACATAAGCGGCAAGATGCGGATGCACTACATCCGCATCCTTCCAGGAGACCGTGTTCAGGTCGAACTGACCCCCTACGACCTCAGCCGCGGTCGCATCACATATCGGTACAAGTAGCCGGGCGCCAGCCAGGCTCACATCGTTCGGCACGCCCACCCGCAAGGTCGGGGAGGCTCTGACAAGGCGGCACTGCCAGAGGTCGTCATGAGGTCATCGTGAAGGTAAAACCAAGCGTCAAGCGAATCTGCGACAAGTGCCGCGTCATCCGTCGGCGCGGTCGAGTTCAAGTCATTTGCACCAACCCTCGCCACAAGCAGCGCCAGGGATAGGGGAGTAGCAACCAATGGCACGTATTGCCGGCATCGACATCCCCCGCGAAAAGCGCGTGGTCATCTCGCTCACCTACCTCTATGGCATCGGGCAGACCCGAGCCGAGAGCATCTGTGAGGCCACGGGCATCGACCCCAGCACGCGGGTCCGCGACCTCACCGATGACGAGGTCAACAACATCCGCGCCCACATCGACGAGAACTACAAGGTCGAGGGCGACCTTCGCCGCGATGTGTCCCAGGACATCAAGCGCAAGATGGAAATCGGTTGCTACCAGGGACTGCGCCACCGCCGTGGCCTCCCGGTTCGTGGGCAGCGCACCCACACCAACGCTCGCACCCGCAAGGG
>JAGQSP010000080.1 GCA_020439485.1 Acidimicrobiales bacterium
TAGATGTTGTAGCCGCCCGAGATGATCATGTCGCCAGCGCGTCCTTCCAGGGTCAGCCGGCCATCGGCGGAGGTGTGGCCGACGTCGCCGGTGACGAACCATCCACCCGGGCGCATCTCTTCTGCGGTCTTGTCCGGCAGGCGCCAGTAGCCGTCGAACAGTCCAGGGCCACGAACCTCGACGATGCCGGCTTCGCCCGCCTCGACCACCTCGCCGTCGCGTGTGACCCTGATCTCGGTGTGGGGCAACGCAAAGCCGACGGTGCCGGGAACGCGATTGCCATCTAGCGGGTTCGAGGTGATGATGCCGCACTCGGTCATCCCGTACCGCTCGACGATCTGGTGTCGGGTGCGGGCGGTGAACTCTTCGTGGACCTGGGCCGTCATGGGGGCCGAACCCGATGTGAACAGACGCATCGACGAACAGGCATCTGGATCGAGCCGCGGGCTGGCCATCAGCCTGGTGTAGTGGGTCGGAACACCCATCATCACCGTTGACCGCGCAAGGGCGTCGATCGTTTGGTCGACATCGAAACGGTCGAAGTACTCGACCCGGGCTCCCGACAACATTGCGCTGTGCAGTGCGACGAAGAGCCCGTGCACGTGGAATATCGGCAGGATGTGAACCAGGGTGTCGTCGGGCCGAAAGCCCCAGATCTGGTTCAGGCCCCTGCCGTTTGCGATCAGGGCTGCGTGCGACAGCATCGCTCCCTTCGAGCGACCGGTGGTTCCCGACGTGTACAGCATCATCGCCAGGTCGCGGCCACCACGGCTCGTGACCTGCTCGCTGGCTTGCGCTTGGTCGGCCAGCCTCGCCAGCTCGCCCAGATCGACCATCGCACAGGCGTGGTCTGCGGTGGGTTGCGGCGAGCCGGGGTCGAGCACCACCAGCGACGGTTCGCTGTCGTCGACGAAATAGCCGACCTCGGCTGCGGTGTAGGCGGTGTTCAGCGGCACCTGAACCGCTCCGAGTTGAAGGCAACCCAGATACAGGGCGAGCGCGTCGACGCTCTTCGACACCTGCACCACAACCCGGTCGCCCGGCCCTACACCCAGGCCGACCATCGATGCCGCAAAGCGGGCGGCCATCTCGAAGACCTTCCCATAGGTCAGGGTCTGGTCGCCGGTGATGATGAATTCTCGCTGGTGATCCACATGGGCCAGCACGCGGTACAGGTTCTCGTCGATGGTCATCGTGCGAACTCCTCGACGATTGCCCGCAATGCCACCACCAACGATTGTTTGTCGGTTTCGGGCCGTACCCCCGACCTGACCAGCACCAGATCGAGCGCGGGCACCATCCAGATGTACTGCCCCTCGTAGCCGTGGCACGCGAAGGTTCCGAAGCCGTCTTCGTGCACCCAGAAATGCCCACCGTGGACAAAGTCGTCGACTCCGCGCGAGGCCTCGGTTGGGGTTCTGAATCGGTCTATCTGGTCGGCTGGGACCAGCTGTCGCTCGTCCCAGCGCCCGCCCCTGAGGCACAACAAACCGAACCGCGCAAAGTCGGCGGCGGTGCAATAACAGAACGACGAGCCGATGAAGGTGCCGCGGGCATCGAACTTGGGTATCGGCGAGGCCATGCCCACAGGGTCGAACAGCTCGCGACGCATGAAGGCCTCGAACCCTGGGGCGTCGCCGTCGAGGCCCAGATGGCCGGCGATGTGGCGGGCGAGAATGTTGGTGGTGCCCGAGCTGTATTGGTAGACCTCACCAGGCGCGGCTGCAGGTGGTTTGTCGGCTGCAAATCGGGCCGCATCGGCCTTGGCGTCGCCAAACAGCATCCTCACGACATCGCTTGGCTGGTCGGGTTCGTAGATCTCGGTCCACTCGAGGCCCGTGGTCATGGTCAGCAGATGCCGTGCCCGTATCTCGCGTCTGGGATCGTCCGGCGTCGCAACCCACTCTGGGGCCAGCACAGGTGCTTCCCAGTCGATTCCCGCAAGAGCGCCAAGCACGGCCGTCATCGACTTGGCCATCGACCACGATGGCAGCGTCGAGGCCGAGTCGACACCGTGGCCATATCGTTCGACCACCAGCGAGCCGCCCTGTACCAGCACCAGTGCATCGGTGCGTCCCAGCTCGGGGCGGCCCGACTCGAACAGCTCGTCCACGGCGGCCTGAAGTGCGTCCGGATTTGCTACGTCGGGCTCCGACGAGGGCCACTGATGAGTGGGCCATGGGGTGTCGGCTGGTTGGGTGGGCAGCGCGGGCAGCGACATCGTGCCATCCTCGTCTTCGTGGATTGGAGGCTTGATCGCTCGAACATACGTCACGACACCGGCCGCAAGCTCATCTACGCCGCTGCCGGTGTATTTCTGATGATGGTGGCGGCGTGCAGCGGCACAACCACGCGCATCGCCGAGCCGGGCGACGTCGCCGATGTAGAGGTCACATCGACGACCTCTACCTCGACAACGACCACCTCGACAACCACCACCACGATCGCCCCAAACCCGGGTATGGCAGCTTCGGTCGCCTTCCTCGACGCCTGTGTGTCTGGCGACGGCCTCACCGGGCCCTGCCACTGTGCCCTCAGCGCTCTGGCGACGGCTGTGCCCGCGGATCAGTGGGCGATCATGGAAGATCGTCTACAGGTCGACGGTCGTTTCCCCGAGGTCATGGGCGAGGCTCTGGTCGCCTGTCGTGAAGCCCCAGAACCCGCACTCGATGTCGCCGCCATCGATCCGCTGGTTCAGTCTTGTGTCGACGCCGGCACCGATCGGGCTGTTTGTCGATGTGCTGGCATTCGTGCGTGGCAGATCGTGCCGGTTGCCCTTCTGGGCGACTACGCAAACGACAGCGCCGCGGTGCCGAGTTTCGCCGACCTGGTCGACGCCTGCCGGATCTGACCCAAGCGCCTGCCGGCTATTTCTTGACAGGCGTTGGTAGGAGGGCCGGCTTGTCCCAGGCGAAGTCGGGCCAACGCGTGCGGCTCTTCTCGGCGAGTTTTTGCATCAGAGCGATGGCGCCCGGATCGTCGTCGCCAGGGCGACCGATCAGCGACCCGTCCTCGAGCATCTTGATGATGATCTCGCGGCCCAGGTCGGTCCTGACGATGGTCAGCGTCCAGTCGTTGTACTTGCCGATGCCTCCGGTGGAGATGTCGGCATGCTGGGCGGCGAAGTCAGGGCAGTGGTTGCAGCCCTCTCGCGTCCACGCGTGACACTCCTTGAGGTTGATCTCGTAATAGCCGCCGTCGTGGGTCCAGATCTGGAACACACCCTTGATGTTGGTCTTCTTTATCTGGGTGCGGTCGAGGCCGTACTTCAGCTCGAACAGCTCCTCGAAGATCGCCTCGTCGAAGCTCTTCGAGCACAACAGGCCGATGTTCAGGGCGAAACGGTTGCCCACCTTGCCGATCTTGCGGCTCTTCATCACGGGCACTATCGAGCTCTGGCAGCTCATGCCCACCAGGGCGATCTTCTTGGCTCCTGAATCGAGCGCCTCATCGAACGCCAGCGGGTTGGCCGAATAGGTGTAGCGGCTGCCCGCACCGCGGATGACGTCGTCCTTGTTGTAGGCCACGCCAGGTGACGCCGTCCACTGAGAGCCTTCGCCATCGCCGACATATGAGGTGAGGGCCGCGTCGATGTAACCGTGCTCGAGTGCCCAGATCAAGATGGCCGAGACCAGGCCCCCGTCTTGGCCGTGCTGGTGGACGAAATCGTCGCTGGCGCGGGTCAAGATGATGTCTTTGTAGATGCCGGCAGCGTCATCGGCCTGGCGGGTCCGGCCGAACAGGAACTCCTCGGCATCGTCTTCCCATGTGCGGAACCTGGGGCACGCCCTGGTGCAGCTGGTGCAGCCCTTCTCGCCGTGGACGCAGTTGTCGAGCCCGAGCTCTTCTTCGATGTGGAAGGGCTTGAACCCGCCCTGCTCGTGGTTGTAGCCGATCACGTCGTGGGGGCACGAGATCACGCAGCCCGAACACCCGGTGCACAGCCCGGTGGTGATGACCTCGCTGTAGAGCTCCTTCCACTGGAAGCTCCAGCGTTCCCGCGCTGGTTTCGAGGTTTCGGTATCGGCGATTTCGGTGTCGGTGGCGGACATGTGACGACTCTAGTCGTGCAGCGCCCGCTACCTGTTTGGCAGTCGCGTCCGCGCCTTTCGGTCGAACCCGGAGTTCAGTCGACGGCCGGAGTCTGGCCCTGGGCCGACAGGGCGGTTGTGGTGCGAAGCTCGAGCTCGGGTAGGAACCATGTGGCGACCACGAAGGCGGCCATTATCGGTATCGCTGCCACGAAGATCGAGTCGGTGGCAACCGCGACCGCATGCTCTACGGCGTCGCGAAGTGCCGGCTCGAGCCCTTGGATGTCCTCTGGGGTCGACAACAGGTCGTCGATCGCGACCCTGTCGGCCAGATCGTTCAGTTCGCTGCTGATGCGGGTGGTCAAGAGCGCGCCGTAAGCCCCGACCCCCACCGTCTGGCCGAGGGTTCGGAAGAAGTTGATGGCGGCGGTCCCAGCGCCCAGATCTCTGAGCTCCAGCGAATTCTGGGTAGCCGTGGTCATGGTCGGGAAGGCCGTACCCATTGCGAACCCGCCGATGGCCAGCCACGGGATCGCCGAAACGGCCGTCGAGTTCTCGTCGAGGGTCGAGTACGCAACCAGCGACACGACGGTCAGCACCGGGGCGCCTCTCAACAGCCATCGGTATCGACCGGTGCCGGTGGTGACCCTGCCGGCCAGGTACGAGCCGCAGGTCACGGCGACTGACATCGATGCGAGTATCAGGCCCGCCTTGGTGGCCGGCTCACCCATCGACACCTGGAAGAACAGGGGCATGAAGGCCATCACCGCCATGCCCGCCGACCCGTATGCAACGTTGCCGCCGATCAGGATCCGGAACGTCGGATTCCGAAACAGTCTCATCGGCAGGATGGGCTCGGCTGCTCGCATCTCCCACCAGACGAACACGACACCGCACACTGCACACAGGGCCAGCAAACCCGTCACCTGGACCGACGCCCACGGATATGTCTCGCCACCCCAGGCCAGGCCCAGGATCAGAGCGGTCACGCCCACGACCAGCACCGACGCGCCGAATATGTCCAGTGAGTGTTCACGCGCCGGAAGGGCGAACGACAGGTTCCGGCGGATCATCACCCACGCTGCCGCGCCCAATGGGATGTTGATCAAGAAGATCCAGCGCCACGAGGCCACATCCACGAACACGCCGCCGATCACCGGGCCGACCAGGGCCGAGAACGTGAAGTTCATGGTGTAGTACGCCATGTACCGGCCGCGCTCGCGCGGCGAGAAGATGTCGCCGATGACGATGAAGCCCATCGCCATCAGGCCTCCACCACCGATCCCCTGGAGGCCTCGCGAGATGACCAGCTGGATCATGTTTTGCGAGGCGGCCGCCATCACGGAGGTCGCCACGAACACCCCCAGCGCAACCTCGGTCAGGAGGCGCCGGCCGTACAGGTCGCTGAGCTTGCCGTACAGAGGTGTCGCTGCGACGGAGCCCAGCAGGTATGCCGTCAGCACCCACGGCAGCTGGTTGATTCCGCCGAGATCGCCTGCGATCGTCGGAAGTGCGGTCGACACCGCAGAGGTGTCGAGCGACGAGAGAAACGTCGCCATCATCATTCCGGTAAAGATCAGCAGCGTCTGGCGCTTGGTCAGATCCCCTTCACCTGTCACCGGCACAGGTTGTCAGCGCTCGACGCCCGGTACCAAGCCCGGCCCGCAGCGCTCAGGCCTGGGAGTCGCTGCTTTGGGCTGCGCGTGCGAGTTCGAGCACGCAGTCGAGGGCGTCGATGCGAAGCTTCTCGAGTACATCGCCGCTGAGGCAGCCGAGCACGGCGAGCTCCTCGGCCTCGCGGGCGAGGGCGAGGGCGCGAACGTAGGCGCTGCTTTCTTCCACCAATCCTCCCCTGCGGATCTGAACGAATTGCGTCATGGTGCCACTCGTCCGGACAACGAGACGATCCACGACGCACGCGTCGCGAACAAAATGTATGTTTGGCTCTGATGGGTTCGGAGCTGCTGATACTGGAGGCCGCCGCTGCTCGGGTTCTCGAGAGCGGTGACGTCTCTGAGGTGTATCGCCTCTCTACCTCTGAGATCGCCGAGCAGGCAGGTCTGACCCGCGGTGCTTTGACCCATCATTGGCCGACCCGCGGCGAGTTCGAAGCGGACCTCCTGCACCATCTGGCAGTCGGCGTGCGCGCCAGGTCTCGGCAACGACTTGGGGCCAGCCTCGAATCCGTTCTGACCGCGGCGACCAAGGTCAGCTTCGACGACATCTTCGGGGTGGCCATCGAGAGTTCGATCGATGCGGTGGCCCACAGCGACGACTTCCCGATCCTCGTCGGTCTGTGGGCCGCGTCCATGACCGATCGTCACCTGGCCGAGCCCCTCGCCGCTACCTGGGAAGACCTGGACACCGCCTTCAGCGAGCAGATTCGTCTTCTGCTGGCGGTGTTTCGCCTTCACATGAAGGAGGGTTTCACGCCCGCGCAGCTGGCGTCGGGCCTTATCAGCCTGGTGCAGGG
>JAGQSP010000702.1:0-1560 GCA_020439485.1 Acidimicrobiales bacterium
CGTACCACCGACAGCACGGGGCCGAAGATCTCTTCGCGGTAGATCGACATGTCGGGGGTTACGCGGTCGAACAGGCAGCCGCCGATGAAGTAGCCGTTCTCGTGGCCGGGCACCGAAACGCCGCGGCCGTCGACGACCAGCTCTGCGCCGCGCTCGACGCCGGCCTCTATATAGCCGTGGATTCGGTCGAGGCTGTCGCGCGAAACGATGGGCCCCATGTCTGACTCGGGGTCGGTGAACGGAGCGACCTTCAACGCCTCGACCATGGGTTTCAGGGTCTCGACCAGGCGGTCGGCCGTTTCGTCGCCCACTGGCACGGCGACCGACACGGCCATGCACCGCTCGCCGGCCGAGCCATAGGCCGAGCCGATCAGGGCGTTCGCCACCTGCTCCATGTCGGCGTCTGGCATCACGACCAGGTGGTTCTTGGCCCCGCACAACGCCTGCACCCGCTTGCCGCTGGCTGTGCCGCGGGCGTAGATGTACTGGCCGATGGCGGTCGAACCCACGAAGCTGATGGCCTCGACCTGTGGATGGTCGAGCAGTGCATCGACGGCTTGCTTGTCGCCGTTGACGACCGAGAAGACACCCGCCGGCAGGCCCGCCTGGTGCAACAGCTGGCCCAGGCGCACCGCCACGGAGGGGTCTCGTTCGCTGGGCTTCAGCACGAACGCGTTGCCGCAGGCCAGCGACACCGGGTACATCCACAGTGGAACCATGGCGGGGAAGTTGAACGGCGTGATTCCGGCCACCACCCCCAGGGGCTGACGTATGGCGAAGCTGTCGACGCCGCTGGCCACGGCCTCGGAATACTCGCCCTTCAGCAGATGAGGTATGCCGCACGCGAACTCGACCACCTCGACACCGCGAGCCAGTTCGCCGCGGGCGTCTTCCAGCGTCTTGCCGTGTTCGGTCGACAGCAGCGTCGCCAGCTCGTCCTGGTTGGCCAGGATCAGCTCGCGGAACTTGAACATCACCTGGGCCCGCTTGGCAGGCGGGGTCGAGCCCCACTCGTGCTGGGCGGCTGCGGCCACGCTCACCACGTGGTCGACGTCCGCGGCGGTGGCAAGCCGTACACGGGCAACGGCCTCACCCAACGCAGGGTTCATGACGTCGGAGAACCTCTGGGATTCACCGGTCCAGAGTTCGCCCGCGACGAGGTGATCGACAGACCTCAAGTGATTGTCTCCTTCGTGATCCGGCGAACAGCCGGTTTCAGCCGGTTCCGGCGGCGGCGCCAGGAAGCTCTATCAAGGGTGACACATAGTCACCGAGCACCGCTTCGTCGGCTTCCTCGAGATCGTCCCAGACACTGGCCGCGGCCTTGTCCGCGTCGGCGAACATTCTCATGATCGGCAGCGCCAGGTTGGGCTGACGGCGGTATGGCGCCCACTCTCCCACCGGTTGGGCCAGTCGATCCGACACCACGTGCAGAACGAACGGGTTGACGGGCAGGCCGATATGGGTGCCTGGCACCTCGATGTTCTCGGTGCGCGGGCCCGGGCGCGTAGCGGCGGCGCGCCAATCGACCACCCCGTCGGTGCGGGTCCAGATCGAGGT
>JAGQSP010000702.1:1625-2447 GCA_020439485.1 Acidimicrobiales bacterium
GACGCGATTGCGTCGAACACCTTCGAGACGGTTCCGCGACGCTTGCCCACGCCACGGATGGGGCTGCCCATGGTGATCACCGACGAAACCAGGTCAGGCCGGTTGAAGGCGAGATAGCGGGCGTAGACGCCACCCAAGCTCCAGCCGATCAGATCGATCTTGGTGCCGCGATCGTCGGCCATGTCGTCGAGGCGGCCCAGCATCGCGTCGACCACTCGCTGCGATGGCCCCACATTGAGGCCCTCGCCCCAACCCTTGGTGTGGTGCCCCAGCTTGCGCAGTTGCCGCTTGAGGCTGATCATGTTGGTGTCGGTGGCCAGGAAACCGGGCAGCAGCAGAACCGAGCGGTTGCCCGTGGGCATGTCGGGGAACAGGCGCCTGGCGGCGAAGGCGGTTGCGTACTCGAAGGGTGCCATCACCTCGGCGAGCGCGACGAGACGTCCTGGCCCGATCTTTCGACCACCCCCTCGGCCCAACAGATTCGACACCGGCGTTCCTTTCGCCCGTCAGGGTCCTCGCCAAGTTCACCGACCCGCCGAAACGAACCGGTCCCCCGAAACAGACCCTACGTCACCATCGGCATTGTGTGCGACACGGTCAAGTGTGTTCACCTCACTGCCCTGAACCGCGAGCCATACAGTTGCCCCCATGGGCCTGCTCGACCGCTTCCTCTCGGCCATGAGGCCGCCCACCCAGACCAGGGAGAGCGGCCCGCCTCGTTCGTCCAATGGCGCATCTTCCATGCACGCCCGCTGGCTCGGCCCGCTCGACGGGGCCGAGGCGGCAGAGGTCGAACTGACCATCGTCGATCCCCCGGCGGGT
>JAGQSP010000703.1 GCA_020439485.1 Acidimicrobiales bacterium
ATGCCCTCGGCCATCTCCTCGGCCTCCGACACGATGCGGTTGGAGCGTGCGGTGGCAACCGTGCGGATGTTGGTGGCTTCCGATTCGGCCTCGGCGATGATTCGCGCGGCGTGCTCCTTGGCCGCGACGATGACGCGGTCCTCGGCTTCCTTGATGGCCTCTTTGGCCTGAGCCAGCTTGGTGCGAGCCTGAAGCTTGATCTCGTCAGCGTCGTTCGACGCCATCGTGCGAATCTCGGCAGCTTCGCGGTTGGCGCTCTGGTGAATCTGCTCGGCGGCCGCTTCGGCGCGCCGAACGACGTCGTTGGCGTCGTGCTCGGCCTGGTCTCGAATCGACTGGGCCTCCATGCGGGCGCCGGTGACCAGCTGTGATGCCTCGGCGCGCAGGTGCTCTGCATGGGCAGACACCTGGCGGGCGTTCTCGGTGCGCTTGTCGGCCTCGGCGCTTACCTCCGCGGCGCGACGCTTGCCCTCGGCGAGGATCTTCTTGGCGTGGTTTCGGGCCTCGCCAAGCGCCTTCTCGGCTGTCTCGCGAGCCACCTGCAGCGTGCGGGCCGCTTCTGCGGTTGCGTCGGGGCCATGCCCGGCGTTGCGGAGCTGCTGCTGGGCTGCGGCCGCCTTGGTCTGGGCCTCGGCCAGCTGGCGCTGAAGCCCGTGCAAGTACTGGTCGACGGCGATCGGATCGTACCCCTTGCGCCTCTCCGGGAAGATCGGCACTGAGGCCATCGGATTGTCTGTCATGGCTTGATACCCCTGTAACTGGAACCTGAACCTTGGCTAAGGCGTCGACCGGCGCCAGCGGGGCTTAAGCGTCGGGTCAGCGGGAGTTCCGCGCGCACCTCACCCGGCGGTGTCCTTGGTGCCCTATACGCTGTCTGCGATGGTGAAGAGCAACTCGAAGGGCCAGCGTGCGCCGCGCCGCGCGCACCGGCGCGGTCAATCCCTATGAGGAAGCTGCTCTACCGGCTCTATCGCCGCTGGTTCCAGCTGCGCCCACCCCGCATAACGATTGGTGTTCGAGCGTTGGTGGTGGACGAGGCAGGGCGTGTGTGTCTGGTACGCCACACCTATCGCGACGGCTGGTTCCTGCCGGGCGGTGGCGTCAAGGTGGGTGAGTCGCTGGTCGACGCCATGAGTCGCGAGCTGTTCGAAGAGACCGGCATCGTCCTACCCGAGTCTCCCCGCCGTGTTCTGGGCGTCTACTCGAGCTTCGCCGAACACAAGAGCGACCACATAGTGGTGTTCGTCCTCGACGAGTGGCAGACGTCGGCGAGCCGCAGCCCCGAGATCGCCGAGGTGGCGTTCTTCCCACCGGACGCTTTGCCCGATGGCACCTCGGCCGCGACCTCGCGGCGCATCAAGGAGTACGTGACCGGGGTTCCACCCGGCCACCGATGGTGAATCCGCTCAGTCGGGATTGTTGTCAACGGCCTGGGCCAGCGTGTTCCAGGCCAGGGTTGCGCACTTGATCCGCACCGGGAACTTCACCACACCGCGCAGGGCCTCCAGGTCGCCCAGCTTCACCTCGGGAACCTCGGCCAGTTCTGCCTCGGACCCGTCGAGTTCTTGTTCGTGGATCGACATCATGGCCTTGAAGGCCTTGGTGACGTCGGCGACCTGGTCCAGTGTCTTTCCCTTGACCGCAGTCGACATCATCGACGCAGAAGCCTGGCTTATCGAGCACCCCTGACCTCCGATGGCCACGTCGGTGATCACCTCGTTGCCCGTTTCGTCGGTGTCGACCTGCAGGTACACGACGATCTCGTCCCCACACAGTGGGTTGAACCCCTCGGCCCGACGAGCAGGCGGCGACTCGAGCTCACCGCGGTTACGGGGTGAGCGATAGTGGTCGAGGATGATCTCGCGGT
>JAGQSP010000704.1:0-1161 GCA_020439485.1 Acidimicrobiales bacterium
GTCGCCGGAATTCGGGTCGACCATGGCAGCCACCGCCTGCACCCCTCGATGTCGCCCAGGGTGCGCCTGATTCTCGACGAACTCCTGGGGCCTGACCTGCAGATCCGCCGCCGCAACGGCAGGCTGCGTCTGCGCGACCGCTGGGTCGAGTTTCCCCTCAGGCCGGTCGACATGGTCGCAAACATGCCACGCAGCTTCGTGGCTTCGTCTGCTCGCGACGTTCTCACCAAGCCTCTACGGGGGCGCGCCAACACGTCCTACGCCGACGTGATCCGCACCGGTTTGGGCCCCACAGCGCTGGCAGACTTCCACGGTCCCATGGCCCAGAAGCTGTGGGGGCTGCCGCCCGAAAGCCTCAGCGCCGAACTGGCACACAAGCGGGTTTCGGTGAACTCGGCCTCGAAGCTGGCTCGCACCATGGCCCGGCGCGCCAGCGACCGCACCTTTTTGTATCCGCGCCTCGGATACGGCCAGATCGTCGACGAACTGGCTGCAGGAGCCGAGCGCGCGGGAGCCACCATCACCCCCGGTGTGGCGGTCGCTTCGATGTCCCAAACACCCGCTGCTGGCTCCGTTGGCGGCAACGGCACCGGCCGGGTTGTGGCTCGGTTGTCGGACGGGCGCACCGTGACGGCGCGTCGCGTCCTGTGGACCGCGTCGGCACAGGCGATGCACCAAGCGACAGGCGACCCGGCCCGCGCCGCCGCCACCGACATAGCCATGCGCGGATTGGTGCTGGTCTACCTCGAGCTGAGCACCCAGCAGTACACGGCCTTCGACGCCCACTACGTGCCTCACACAGATGTCGCCTTCAGCCGCCTGTCCGAACCCCGCAACTATCGCGACGGCCCAGACGCGAACGACCGCACGGTGCTGTGCGCCGAGCTTCCGGCCAGCGTCGGAGACGACGTGTGGGTTGCTTCAGACCACGACTTGTCCAAGCTGGTCACCGATGGGCTGGCCGCGTGCGACCTGCCGACGGCACAACCCCAATCGGTGCACGTCAAGCGGTTGCCACGTGTGTATCCCGTCGTCACCGTCGAGCAGGCGGCCGAGGGCGGGTTTCGCCCCTCACCCGACGACAGCCCGACCGGCGTGACGGTGCTGGGCCGCCAGGGCCTGGCCGTGGCAGACAACCTCCACCACGTCGTCGACATGGGC
>JAGQSP010000704.1:1210-1759 GCA_020439485.1 Acidimicrobiales bacterium
TCGCACCTCGACCGCTTCGAACACTTCGTCGTCGAGGACTGACATGGCGGCGCGTCCACGCCGCAGACACCTGTGGCTGCTGGGTGTCGCGCTGTTGGCGCTGGCTTCGGCGTTGGCGGGCCTGGGCGCCAGGGCAACGTATTCGGCGCGCACCTCGGCCGATGAGCCGCAGTATTTGCTGACCGCCCAGTCCTTGGCCGACGACTTCAGCATCGACATCAGCGACGAACTGGCACGGCGCGCCTACCTGCCCTATCACGAGGTGACCCTCGACCCGCAGACCTACCCGCTCGATTCGTCCGGTCGTCAGGTGAGTCCCCACGACCCGCTGCTGCCAGCGCTTCTGGCCGTTCCGATGGCCGTGGCGGGCTGGGTCGGTGCCAAGGTGGCGTTGGCCGCGGTCGCGGCTTGCTGTGCGGCCCTGACCGCCGGGTTGGCGCACAGCCGTTTCGGGATCTCCAAGCGGGTTGCCGTCACGGTCGTCGCCGCGGGCTTCACCACGATTCCCCTGGCCGCGTATGGCACCCAGGTCTACCCCGAGATGGCAGC
>JAGQSP010000081.1 GCA_020439485.1 Acidimicrobiales bacterium
GCGCGCGGCGTGTCGGCGTTCCTGGTTCCTGCTGATGCACCCGGCGTCAGCCTGGGTGCACGCGAAAAGAAGATGGGCCAGCAGGGAACCCATGTGTGCGACGTCATCTTCGACGATGTGCACGTGGGTCCCGAGGCCCTGCTCGGCGGGCCCGACAAGCTGAACAAGGGCTTCCTGACGGCCATGAAGACGCTCGACCGCGGCAGGCTGCACATCAGCGCCCTGGCCTGCGGCACCGCCGAGCGCCTCATCGACGAAAGCGTCCGCTATGCCGTCGACCGCAAGCAGTTCGGCCAGCCAATAGGCGAGTTCCAGCTCGTGCAGGCCATGTTGGCCGACTCGCGGACCGAGGCGTACGCAGCCACCTGCATGGTTCTCGACGCCGCTCGCCGCCGCGACCAGGGCGAGAACGTGCAGACGCTGGCCAGCGCATCAAAGCTGTTCGCCACCGAGATGGTGGGCCGCGTGGCCGATCGGGCCGTGCAGATCTTCGGCGGCGCCGGCTACATGGAGGAATACGGCATCGAGCGCTTCTACCGCGACGTTCGCCTGTTCCGCCTGTATGAGGGCACCAGCCAGATCCAGCAGATCATCATCGCCAGGAACATGCTCAAAGAGGTCGGCTGACCCGGGCTGAGACCCTAAACCACTAGAAGTGGCAGAACCTCACCCAAGGCGATAATTTCGTCTGCTGCGGTCGAGGCGGTCACCTCGGGTGCGGCACTGCACTATCTAACGATTCGTCTTTCCCATGCCGACGGATCGCGGTGAGCACAATGCCAATCGCGCGCTGGAACCACGCCCAGGTCGACAGCAGCCAGCCGAGAAGAGGCCTGATAGCCCTCATCTGCGTCGCCGTCATGGCGACCCTGGTTGGCGCGCACGATCTGCGAACTGCGTCGGCGGCCCCCGGGCTGGTGCCAGAGCAGGTACGCACCGATCTTCCTGTGGTGGTCGACGGAACGGTCACCGACATCGAGCAGGTAGGCAACCGGATCGTCGTTGCCGGCACGTTCACCCAGGTACAACCGCAAGCGGGCGGGGCGACCGTCGACCAGCGCTACCTGTTCGCGTACGACATCGACACGGGCCAGTTCGACGAAGGGTTCCGGCCCCAGTTCGACAAAGACATCGAGCAGATCGCACCCGCGCCCGACGGATCGGGCATCTATGTCGTCGGCAGGTTCTCGACCATCGATGGTGTCACGAAGCGCAAGATCGCAAGACTGAACGCGGACGGCTCGCTGGACCAGACGTTCACCGCAAACGCCGACGCCAAGGCCACCGCGCTGGCTCTGACCCCCGACGGCTCACGACTGTTCGTCGGTGGCCAGTTCACACAGATCAACGGCGAACCAAGGGCCGGTATGGCAGAACTGGATGCCACCGACGGCAGCGTCGACCCCGGTTTCACGCTGGGCATCGAGGGAGGCATCGGCGTGGGTGGTGCCCTTTCGGTCAAGGGCATGGCGGTCACCCCCGACAGCCGCTCGCTGGTGGTGTTGGCACCAGCCCGATTCATCGGTGGCGAAGAGCGCTACGGGCTGGCCAAGATCAGCATCCAGGGTGACGTCGCCAAGATGCAGAAGTGGCGCACACGGCTGTTCGAAGACAACATCGGGCGTGCAGGCGGACAGTTCTGGCTGCGCGGTTTCGACATGTCGCCCGACGGGACGTTCTTCGTGGTCACCACCTCGGGTGGCGACCGGCCTCCCACAAACGACGTGGCGATACGTTTCCCGGTGCGCGGAAACGGCTCCGACGACGTTCAACCCGATTGGATCACCCGCAACTTCGACTCGACCTACTCGGCTGCAATCGACGACGACGTCGTCTATATCGGCGGCCACTTCCAGTACACAGAAGCCCCCGGCGCCACCGATCCGTACCCCGGCGACCCAGACCGCTCTTACGGCTTCGGCGGCGACCAGGACGCCAGCGTCCTGGGCGACCAGGTCATAGCCCGCAAGCAGGTGGCCGCCCTGGACCCCGACACCGGTCAAGCGTTGGGCTGGAACCCCGGTGCCAACGGATTCAACGGCGTGTACGCCCTAGAGATCATCGACCGCGGGTTGCTGTTGGGCCACGACGGCAACATCGTCGCCGACCGAGCGGTGGGCAGACACGGCTTCTTCGACCGGGCCCAACTGCCAGACGACGACGTCGAGCTCGATACGACCATCGTTTCGCCCTTGACCGGCCAACAGTTCGACCAGGGGTCGACGGTGACCATCAGCGGGCTCGCATCGTCGCCCGCCGGGGTCGACCGGGTTCAGCTGACGGTTCTGGACCTGAACCGCGACGTCTGGCTGCGGCCCGATGGCACGTGGGGGTCATGGGCAGGGCTCGACGCCACGCTCGGCGCGGCCGGAGACAACCAGACCGGTTGGACCATCGACATCACACTGCCGGAGACCGGCACCTACGAACTGAAGGCCAAGACCTTCGACCGGGCAGGTGACAAGGACCCGACGGCCCCGACCATTCGTCTTCGGGCCGTGTCGGTTGCCCAGGACGAACGACCCGAAACCCGCGTGGTCCAGACGGTCGTCGCCGACCCTCCGGGCAACGTGATCTCGTACCGTGGGACGGCCACCGATGACCGGGGTGTGCAGTCGGTCCGGGTAGAGCTGGTCGACCTTGACGACGGCCGCTATCTGCAGCCCGACGGCACCAAGGGCAACTTCCACGCATTCGACGCTGTGGTGGACGAACCTGGCGCGACGGGAGTCAACTTCACGTTCGAGGCCACTGTGCCCAACGGCAACTGGAGGGCCTACTTCATCGCCATCGACAGCGCCGGTCAGCGCGACCTGTCGGCGGCATCGTCTACACAGCGGATCGCTGTTGGGGACGAGGCGCCCACGCTCATCTCCATCGACAGCCCAACCGCCAACGAAGAAATGACGACCGGCTCGCCGTTCACCGTCTCGGGCACTGCCGTCGATGACAGAGCCATCAAGCGGGTACAGGTACGGGTCCTCAACGTCACCACAGGCCAGGGTCTGCGAAGCGACGGCACCATCGGTGAGCCCGACGGCACGGTCACCCACGTCGGAGCCGTGGTGGCAAACATCGACAGCCCCGAAACCACATGGTCGCTTGCCGTGCCGGGGCTTCCCCCTGGCCGCTGGCAGATCAACGCCTACGCAGAGGACGCCTCGTTCCAGAGAATCTCGATCACGCAGTACATCTATGTGACGGTGCCAGGCGACGCTCTGCCCGACGTCTTCATAGCCACGCCGACCGCCGGCAACATCGACGGGCCGGCCCTCGGCGCAGCAGGTCGAGCAACCGACGACAGCGGCGTCGAGCGCGTCGAGGTCGGCCTGTACTTCTACGGCGACGACGTCAACCGTGCCGGCTGGCTCGATGCCGACGGCTCGTTCGCCAACCTGCCCCGCTGGAGCGAGGCCGTGCTTGCCGAGCCCGGCAGCACCTCGACCGATTGGTCGTTCAGCCGCACACTGCCCTTCGAAGGAAGGTGGCAGGTGCGGGTGCGTTCATGGGATGACGCCGGTCAGCCCAGCTGGACCTATCGCACGGTCGTGGTTGCATACTCGCCAAACGACCTGCCCCCGACGCTCGAGTTGGAGAACTTCGCAGACGGTGCCGTCGTAACACCTGGGCCTCTGCTGCTGAACGGGGTGGTCCACGACGACGTGGCCATCGACTGGGTGCGCTTCTACGTCAGGCGCGCCTACTGGAACGAAGGCCCCAACCCCAACGACCAGTTCACCTATGCCGGCTGGTTCAACGGCTTCGTCACCCAGCCGGGCGGCACGAGGTCTAACTTCACCATCTCGACAGAGGATCTGCCCAGTGGTGCTTGGTTCATCCTGGTCGACGCTTTCGACGCCGCAGGCAACCAGTCCGAACGGCTCAGGGTCAACTTCACGGTCGAGGTACCAGACAACCAAGCACCCCAGGTGACGGTCAGCAGCCCGGCTCACAACAGCATCGACACGCCGGCTCGCACGTTCGAGGTCGGCGGCACTGCCAGCGACGACCAGGGCGTCTCGGCCGTCGAGTACGTGGTGTACGACTACCAGCAGACCGGATACCTACTGGATGACGGATCCGTCACCAACGAGCCGCGCCTGGCCGTGCGCACGCCGACCCTCACAGATCCCGGAGCGGGCACGACCGCGTGGTCAGACACAGTCACGGTGCCGGCCGACGGGCGCTATTACGTGCAGTCCTTCGCCTATGACACCGACGGTCAACGCAGCCTCACCCAGCGATGGGGTGGCAGCCTGTCTTCGTTCTGGGTGACTCCGGGCGACGCACGACCGAGCGTCGCAATCGTGTCTCCGGCCAACGGAGCAACGGTCGATCCGCTGGTGGTCGATGCATCGGCCAGCGACGACCGCGGGGTCGATCGGTTCGAGGTTCTGATCCGGGATGCAAACAACTCGACGGTGGGACTTCGCCTCGGAGGAGAGATAGGCCAGAGCCCCCAGTGGATTCCCATGACCAACGCAACCGGTCTGGGGACAACAGCCGCAAGCGCAACCTTCGAGGTCGACCTTCCCGCAGGGTCCTGGCGGGTATTCGTCAGAGCCTGGGACGACAGCGGCAAGGTCACACAGACTGGTTCGATAGTGGTCCAGGTTCCGTAGATCCCACGCAACAGATTCGTTGCGGGACATATCTGTTGTGCATATGCTTGTGGCAGGAGGATCCGATGGCCGAAGCTATGCAGTACCAGCAAGATCTCAGCCGTCGGGCTCAGTCGCTGGCCGATGTGCTGACCCAGTCGGGTCTGGCGTCCATCGTCGACGTCAGCAGGTCATCGGTCAGTCGATGGGTCAGCGGAGAGGACACGCCCAAGGGCGCCAACGCCGCAGCGGTGCTGGATCTCGACTTCATCATCGCCCGCTACGCGCTGACGTATCCGACGGCCACGTTCCGCGACTGGTTCATGTCGCCCAACGCGTTCCTCAACGGCGCAACACCAAAGGACGTACTGCAGCTCGAAGGGCCGGGCCGGGTCATCGACGCGCTCAGTTCGGAGATTGCCGGTTCGTTCGCGTGAGGGCCTATCGCATCGCGCCATGGCCCACCGGTGGCACCACCAAGCACCTGTTCCAGTCGCTCGAGGCTGTGCGAAGTGGTCAACAGTCGGGGCGGTGGGACAACTCGCGCCTGTACGGGGCGCTGTACCTCGCCTTGTCGCAAGCGGGGGCGGTGGCCGAGGTGCTGGGCAACCACACGGTCTGGGCCGACTCGTTGTTCGACTCCCCCGCAACCGGCCTTCGGCGCCACTTGCTGACCATCGAGGTCGACGACGCGGTGATGCGGTCGGTGGTCGATGTCGACGACCCGCGTTTCCTGCAGGAACGAGGCCTGCGACCGTCGGAGGTCGCCGGTCGGGCAAGGGCCCGAACACGCACCCTGGCCGCAGACCGGTTCAGCGAGGGCGCCGCCGGTATCCGTTTCTGGTCGTACTACCGCCCCGAGTGGACCAACTTGGTGTTGTTCGTACCCCCGCTGCAGCCGTCGGACGTTCACGTGACACAAGCCGAGCCCATGTCTGTGGACATGCCCTGTGTGGCCGCCGCCTCCGAGATGTTGTGCCGGGTTGTGACCCCGGCGTGATCGCTGGCTAGCGTCGGCGAGATGGCAGGTCCAGACAGCTTCGACGTGTTGATCGTCGGTGCCGGTTTCAACGGCCTGTACCAGCTCTACCGCCTGCGCCAAGAAGGGTTCTCGGTTCGCCTGGCCGACGCCAACGGTGGACTCGGTGGCGTGTGGTGGGCCAACAGGTACCCGGGCGCCCGGGTCGACTCGCACGTGCCCAACTACGAGTACTCGATAGAAGCGGTGTGGCGCGACTGGACTTGGCAAGAGCGCTTCCCCGGTCGCGACGAACTGGTCGCCTACTTCGAACATGTCGACCGGGCACTCGACCTGGGTCGCGACATCGACCTGAACACACGTATCGAGTCGGCGTCGTTTGACCCGGAAACCTCCCGGTGGCAGGTCTCGGCCGGCGACAAGACCTACGACGTCCGGTTCCTGCTGATGTGCACCGGGTTTGGCTCGAAGGCCTACGTGCCCGACCTGCCGGGGTTGAGCGACTTCGAAGGTGCCTGTCACCACAGCGCCCTGTGGCCCGCCGATGGTGTCGACTTCACCGATCGGCGGGTGGGCGTTGTCGGCACCGGTGCCAGCGGCGTGCAGGTGGTGCAGGAAGCGGCGCCAAGCGCTGCCCACCTGAAGGTGTTCCAGCGCTCGCCGGTACTGGCGCTGCCCATGCAGCAACGACGTCTGTCGGTCGGCGAGCAGACAGCCGCCAAGGCCGACTACCCCCAGATCTTCCGTCGGCGCAACGCTCCACCGGCCAGCTTCGCCGACATCGAACGGCGTCCCGAGAGCGCCCTCGAGGTTTCGGACGACGTCCGCAATGCAGTGTTCGAGCAGGCGTGGCAAGAAGGTGGGTTCCATTTCTGGGTGGGTACGTTCAGCGACATCTTGTTGAACGAGCAGGCCAATCGCCTGGCCTATGACTTCTGGCGAGACAAGACGAGGGCCCGAATAGTCGACCCAGAGGTGGCCGAGCTGCTGGCTCCGACCGATCCTCCCTACCCGTTCGGCACCAAGCGACCATCGTTGGAACAGGGCTACTACGAGTGCTTCAACCAGAGCAACGTCGAACTGGTAGACGTGCGGTCGGCGCCGATAGTGGAGGTGAACCGAAGTGGCCTCAGCACCGCCGACGGGCGCTTTCACCCGCTCGACGTGCTGGTTCTGGCGACCGGGTTCGATGCGAACACCGGTGGGCTCACCTCCATCGACATCCGCGACGTCGACGGACTCAACCTCGCCGAACGGTGGGCGCACGGGGTCGACACTCACATGGGTGTTGCCGTGGCGGGGTTCCCCAACATGGCGATGCTGTACGGGCCCCAGAGCTCGACCGCCTTCTGCAACGGTCCCGTTTGCGCCGAACTGCAAGGCGAGTGGATGGTCGACTTCTTGAAGCACATGCGGGCCAACGACATAGACCGCTTCGATTCGACCCCACAGGCGGGCGCTGACTGGACGGCCCACCTGGCCGACGTTGCCGAAATGACCCTGTTCGGCAAAGCCGACTCTTGGTACATGGCTGCCAACGTTCCGGGCAAACGGCGCCAGCTGCTCAACTATCCGGGCCCAGACGCCTACCTCGACCGGCTACGACGCTGCGCGGCGAACGGCTACGACGGATTCGT
>JAGQSP010000705.1:0-221 GCA_020439485.1 Acidimicrobiales bacterium
ATCAACCCGGCAAGTGTGTTGCCCGCGATAACCGCTTCGGTCACCATCGACGGCACCACCCAGGCGGGTGCTGCGTGCGACCCGGTCGACGGCGAACACACCATCGCCGTGCTGCTCGACGGAACCGGCCTGGCCGCATCGTCGGACGGTCTGGTTCTGACGGCTGGTGGCAGCACCATCCAGGGCCTGGCCATCGAGGCTTTCGGCGACAACCAGGTCCA
>JAGQSP010000705.1:269-2119 GCA_020439485.1 Acidimicrobiales bacterium
GCGACCAGCACCAGCGCCGAATCGGCAGCTGTCCAGGTAACCGGCACCGACAGCATCATCGGCGGGCCCACCATGTCCGACCGCAACGTCTTGTCGGCTGGTTCGGACGGTGTCGCCGCCGAGACCGGCGCGCTCAGAACACTGATCCAGAACAACATCATCGGCCTGGACAGCACCGGCACGTTCGCCATCGGGGCCTTCGGGTCTGGCATCTACGCCAACCTCGACGCCGATACGACAATCGACAGCAACGTGATCTCGGGCTACTGGGACGGCATCTTCGCCAACGGCTCGACCGGCATGGTCATCATCGGCAACAAGATCGGCACCAACCGGGCCGGCACCGCGGCCGCGGCCAATGGCGCCAAGGGTGTCTGGCTGCTCGGCGCCGCCGACGGAACCCTCATCTCGAACAACCTCGTCTCGGGCAACACCGACGAGGGCGTGTTTACGAACAACTCGGTAACCAACACGACCATCACCGGCAACACGATCGGAATGAACGCTGCCGGCGACGCGCCGATACCCAACTCGGTTGGCGTCTACCTCCAGGGACCGGCCACCATCGGCGGGCCGCTTCCGGCCAACCGCAACATCATCTCGGGGAACACGGGCAACGCCATCACGGTTGTCGGCTCGTTTGCGTCGGGAACGACCATCGAGGGCAACCGCATCGGCACCAGTGCCGACGGGCTCTCGGCCGTCGCCAACGGCGGGGCGGGCATACAGGTCGACGGCGGCGCCGACAATGTCGTGATCGGCGGCGCTGCGGCTGGCGCGGGCAACCTGATCTCGGGCAACACCGGACACGGAGTCCACATCTCCAGCAGTGGCACCGACAACACAGTGCTCCACGGCAACGTCATCGGCCTCGACACCGCAGGCAACGTCCTCGGGAACGCAAGCCAGGGCATCTACGTGGCAGCGACCGATGGTCACCGGATCGGTGGCAGCGGAGCCGGCGAGGGCAACGTGATCTCGGGCAATGCGTCGAACGGTGTGATGCTCGACGGAACCGGCGCCACCGGCAACGTCGTCGCAGGCAACATCGTCGGCCTGGACCCCACGGGAAGCCTGCCGCGCCCCAATGGTGGTGCCGGCGTCGCCATCTGGACCTTCGCCGACGGCAACACAATCGGCGGGGCGACTCCAGGCGATGCAAACACGATCTCTGGCAATACGGGTGCCGGCGTCAGTATCGCCAACGGGGCCGACAACAACATGGTTCGCGGCAACCGGATCGGGCTCGACTCGAGCGGCGTTGCGGTGGTGCCGAACGGAGCAGCCGGCATTGGCAAGGGTGGCGCCGGCGCGGGCAACACGTTCATCTCCAACCAGATCGTGGGCAACGTCGGGCTCGGCATAGACCTCGGAACCACCGGTGTCGACACCAACGACGCGCTCGATGTCGACACCGGCTCGAACGACCTGCTCAACTACCCGGTCGTCACATCTGCAATCGACGCGCTGGGCACCGTAACGGTCGACTTCGATCTGGACGTCCCCGCCGGGTCGTATCGAATCGAGTTGTTCACCAACCCGGCGGGCGCCGATCCAAGCGGCTACGGCGAGGGTCAGGGCCTGCAGGTCGCAAGCACCATCGTGCACACCGGCTCGGGTACCGAGTCGTTCCAGATCATCTACGGCGGCGGCTATGGCGACACGATCACCCTGACCGCCACCGAAGAGTCGGCGGGGCCTGTCTATGGGTCCACGTCGGAGTTCTCGGCCGCGGCATCTGTGGCGTGCACCGACACCGACGGCGACACCGTGTGCGACATCTTCGAAGACGCCAACCTGGATCTCGACGGTGATCCGTCGACAAACCCCGGTCCCGACACCGATGGTGA
>JAGQSP010000706.1 GCA_020439485.1 Acidimicrobiales bacterium
CAACACTCGAGCGCATCCGACTGGCGGCCGGTCCGATGATGAACCTGGGCGATGTCTCCGAAAGCACCGTGCCCAAGCTCACCATCGTGTCGCCGCCCGCAGACGGGGGCACGCTGAGGACGCGCACGTTCATTCCGCACCGGTGTCATGAGGCCATCGGTGTCCTGGGCGCGCTGACCGTGGCCGTGGCGGCCCGGGTGCCCGGCACCACCGCCCACGACATCGTTTCGGGGGTGACGGCTTCGGGTGAGGACGACATGGTGGTGCTCGAGCACCCCACGGGGCGTTTCGAGACGGCTGTGACCGTCGAGATTCGGGATGGTCAGGTCACCGTCGAGCGCGCCGGGTTGGTGCGCACAGCCCGCAAGCTGATGGACGGAACCGTGTTCGCGCGTGGGTATTGAACCCGCTCGCTAGCCGACGATGGCCCGCACCTCGTCCATCTGGTCGGACGAGAGTTGCCAGGTGGCGGCCGCCGCGTTCGAATGAACCTGTTCTGGCCTGGTGGCCCCGGCGATGACCGAAGCCACCTGTGGGTTGGAGGTGTGCCAGCTCATTGCCAGGTCCAGGATGGTGTGGTCGTGGTCGGCGCACCACTGGATCAGACGCTCGACGGCGGCCAGCTTGTCGTCGTCGATGAAGTTGTCGGCCCGGTCGCCCCAAACCTGCAGGCGCGAGCCTTCGGGGCGGGGTTGTCCGAGCCGGTACTTGCCGGTCAACAGGCCCGACTCGAGCGGGAAGTACGGCACGAACGCAATGCCAAGTCGTTCGCAAGCGTCGAACACGCCGTCGGTTTCGGGAGCCCGGTTCAAGACGCTGTAATAGTTCTGCACCGACGCATAGTTGGCCACTCCACTCTGTTGAGCGGACGACGCGGCGTCGTCGAGTTCGGCTGCGCTGAAGTGGGTGCACCCGATCTCGCGGATCTTGCCCTCGGCGCGCAGGTCGGCGAGGCAGCCCAGGGTTTCGGCCTGTGGGGTTTCGGGGTCTGGGCGGTGCAGCTGATAGTGGTCGACGTAGTCGGTGCCCAGACGACGCAGGCTCTGCTCCAGCCGTTCCCTGATCAGCTTCGGGTCTCCGCCACGCTCGCCGTCGGCGAGTTGCCTGGTGTGGCCCCACTTGGTGGCGATCAGCACGTCTGCTCGACGGCTCCCCAGCGCCTGCCCGAGTAGCTCCTCGGAGCGCCCGTCGCCATAGGACTCGGCGGTGTCGAAGTAGTTGATCCCGGCATCGATGGCCGCGTCGACCACCGCCTTTGTTCCGTCGAGGTCGAGCCTGCCGCCGAAGTTGTTGCAGCCGATGCCGACCACCGAGACATCGAGAGTTCCGAGCTTTCGCCTTTCCATGCGATCAACCTAGTGGCAACTGCGGTTCGCGGTCCGCAGGCTGTGATATTCAGTGCGCCATGTCCGGACAGCTGACGAGAGTCTTCGCCCCCGGCCGGGTGAACCTGATCGGTGATCACACCGACTACATGGGCGGGTTGGTGCTGCCCATGGCCATCGACCGAGGAGTCACGATCGTGGCCACAGGTGGCGGTGCGAAGGTGGACCTCGGATCGGATCAAGAGGTCGAACGTGCCGTGTTCGAGCTGCCGGTTGAAGACCCAGCGGCTGTCGAGCCTGCCTGGGCGCGCCACATAGCCGGGGTTGCTGCCGAGATGAGATCTGCCGTGGGCATGGTGGGCGAGATGACCTCGAATCTGCCGGTCGCGGGGCTGTCGTCGAGCGCAGCCGTCCAGGTTGCCGCAGGGCTGGCGTTGGGGTTCGAGGGACCGGCGCTCGAGCTCGCCGAGCTGTGCCAGCGGGCCGAACACCGGGCCACCGGTGTGCCGTGCGGGATCATGGACCAACTCTCGATCGCCGCCGGTGTCGAGGGCCACGCCTTGATGATCGACTGCCGTTCGCTGGAGGTGGTTCCCCATCGGGTACCCGACGACGTGCAGGTGGTCATCGTGCACTCGGGCCAGCATCGAGAGCTGGTGAACTCCGAGTACGCGATCAGGCGTAGCCAATGCGAGGCCGCCGAGGCCCAGATAGGCGCACTGCGCGATGCGACCCCGGAAGACACCGAGGCGCTCGAGGACCCCGTGCTGAGGGCGCGCGCCAGGCACGTCGTCACCGAGAACGCCAGGGTTGTCGGGTTCGTTCAGGCTCTGCAGGCGGGCGACTACGTCGAGGCGGGGAACCTGATGGTCGAATCGCACCGCAGCCTGGGCGTCGACTTCGAGGTGTCGACGCCGATACTCGATCGCCTGGTCGCCGACCTCACGGCCGTCGATGGTGTTTATGGGGCCAGGCTGACCGGCGCCGGGTTTGGCGGCGCGGTGGTGGCGCTTGCCCGCCCGGGTGCGCTCGACCGCGGCTTCGTCGCGGTGCCCAGCAGCGGAGCTCGCCGGCTCTGAGCTGCACCGTTCTGCCCAGCCCGGGTCAGGCCGCCGGGTTTGGTGGTTTGGCCCTCGGTTTCTGTTTTCGTGGTGGTGGTTTGGTCCATTGTTCGATGATGGTGCCGTGGGCGTCTTGGAGTTGCCACTGGTCCGGTGTGTGGCCCATGACGAGCCGTGCGTTCATGGCGTGGAGCCGGTCGTGATGATGTGGGCATAGCAGCGCGAGGTTGTCGAGGTTGGTGGTTCCGCCGTGTTCGCGGTGGTGTAGGTGGTGGGCTTCGCAGTGTGTGGCTTCGGTGTTGCAGTGCCGCCACCGGCATGTGCTGTCGCGGATGGCCAGGGCCAGTTTCTGTGTTGGCGTGGCGTACTCGACGTCGTA
>JAGQSP010000707.1 GCA_020439485.1 Acidimicrobiales bacterium
GCGCCCACCACGACCACCACAGAAGCGCCTTCGGTTTCTCCCATCGCTCCCTATCCGTGGAAAGACTCGTGGCCCACCATCGCAATGTGGGACCAATTGGCGATGTGCGAATCGAGCGGTCGCTGGGACATCAACACCGGCAACGGCTATTACGGCGGTATCCAGTTCACGACTTCTTCGTGGGAGTGGATGGGCGGAAACGGCTATCCACATCAGGCGAGCCGCGCCGAGCAGATCTATCGCGGTGCCCTGTTGTGGGAGATCCAGACCTGGGCCGCCTGGCCCGGCTGCATGAACCGGTTCGGCTGGAGCCCCACCCAGACCAGTCCGTGACCCAGACCATCCCGTGACACTGTCACCCAAGCAGGTCGCCGACCTGCTGAGTAAGCACGGCCTCGAGCCAAGCCGCGCTCTCGGCCAGAACTTCCTGGTCGATCCCAACACGGTCAGGCGCATCGTCGCTCTGGCGGGTGTATCTCCAGGAACCAGGGTCGTCGAGATCGGACCCGGCCTGGGCTCGTTGACGCTTGCCCTGTGCGAGGCGGGCGCCGACGTCTTGGCCGTCGAGGCCGATCGCCACCTCATCGAGCCGCTGCGCGATGTCACGTCCGGGATGTCGGTCGAGGTGCTCAATCAGGATGCTCTGCAACTCGAATGGGCGGCCGAGATTGGTGACCAGGCATGGGTGGTCGCAAACCTGCCCTACAACATCGCCACCCCATTGGTCGCCGAGATACTCGACAACGTCGAGGCGGTCGTGAAGCTGGTGGTGATGGTGCAGTCCGAGGTCGCAGACCGCATGGTCGCAGGCGTCGGCGACGCTGCCTATGGGGCAGTCTCGGTGAAGATCGCCTCGTGGGGTGTCGCCCGGAGGCTGTGCAAGGTGCCGCCCACGGTGTTCATACCCCGCCCCAAGGTCGACTCGACGGTGGTCGAGATCACCCGACACTCACAGCCGGTGATTCCCGCCGATACGGATCGAGCACGTCTGATGGCCCTGGTTCGAGCCGGGTTCGGTCAGCGCCGCAAGATGCTCAGGCGCTCGCTGAAAGGCCTGGTCGACCAAGCCCAGTTCGAATCGGCGGGGGTGAGACCAGAGGCCAGGGCCGAGGAGTTGTCGCTCGAGGATTGGGTGCGGCTCGATCTGGCACGCAAGGAGATCCGGTGAACATCAAGGTGCTGGCGCCCGCGAAACTGACGCTCGAGTTGAGGGTCACAGGCACGCGACCCGATGGCTATCACCTGATCGATGCCGAGATGGTCTCGCTCGACCTGTGCGACGAGATCGAGATCTCGCAGGGCGATGGGCTCGAGATCGTCGAGGCGGGTAGCGGTCTGGCCGTCGAATCCGATGGCACCAACCTGGTGTCGCGGGCCCTGCGGATGGTTGGCCGTAAGGCTCACGTCAAGGTCACCAAGGCGATCCCTGCGGGGGCGGGCCTGGGGGGCGGCAGCAGTGATGCGGCCGCCATCTTGGCCTGGGCCGACATGACAGACGAGGTCGCGGCCAGCTCACTGGGAGCCGACGTGGCGTTCTGTCTGGTAGGGGGACGAGCTCGGGTGGGCGGAATCGGTGAAGTCGTCAGCCCGCTGCCGTTTCGCAGACAGGTATTCACACTGTTGACGCCGCCAATCGGGGTCAGCACGCCGGTCGTGTATCGAAAGTGGGACCAGATGGGCGAGCCTCGAGGCCTCAACGGCAACGACCTCGAGCCGGCGGCGCTGGCCGCGTTCCCCGAGTTGGCGCACTGGCGTGATGCCCTCGCCGAGGTGTGCGGTGTTCAGCCGAGGCTGGCAGGCTCGGGCGGCACCTGGTACGTCGAGGGAAGCCACGAAGTGGTCCATCGTGGCGTCAGGTCGGTCGTGGCAAGCACGGTTCGGGCCGGGTACGGGCGCGAAAAAGCGGGCCAGACTCCCTAGGATCAGTCGATTCGGTGTCCCGAATGGCCGCCTGGGAGTCCGACCCGGTTGGTCGTTTGATACGTCGGTTGTTTAGCGGCGCTGGAAGCGGGTGCGACGAAGCATCTTCTTGTGCTTCTTCTTGCGCATCCGCTTGCGGCGCTTCTTTACGAGTGAACCCATGAAGGGCGAAAGGATAGCCGGTCGCGACGTGCAAGAGAACAGTCGGCGAGCACAAGTGGCCTGTTGCAAGAACACAGAGGTTCAGATGTCATTGCTGGCAGGGCTGGTCGTTGGAATGGGAGTATGTACGCAGCGGAGGTGAAGGTCGCGACCCGAGGCAGGCAGGTGGAAGAGTCCGATGGTGCGTTGGCCAACGAGGCAGCGCTCATCGAGCGGGCTCGACATGGCGATGCCAACGCCTTCGCGGCGCTGTACCGGCACTACTTGCCCCAGATCTATGCTTTCGCGTACCGGCGGTGTGCCAGCAGGGAGATCGCCGAGGACGTCACCGCGCTGGTCTTCGAGAAGGCCTACCGCAACCTTCCCCGCTTCGAGCCGCGTGGCGGCGGATTCGCCGCTTGGCTGTTTCGTATCGCGGCGAACCAGATGAACGATCACCACCGACGGGCTGCACGCCCCGCCAGCGAGCGAGGCCAAGTTGCGATGTCGAGGCTGGTCAACGACAGCGAAGACCCCATCGACGACGTCGTGCGGGACGAGGAGTCGAGCGTGGTGCGCGAGGCGCTCGACCGGATCAAACCCAGGTATCGAAAGGCCTTGGCGTTGCGCTACCTGTCGGGACTGTCCAACGAGGAGGCCGCCGAGGCGATGGGTGTGTCGCGCAGCACGATGGCGGTGCTGGTGCACCGGTCTCTGAAAGCGCTGAAGCGCGAGTTGGAGGTGAAACCATGAGCCGCGACATCGAAGAGCTCCTCGAAGAGCTCGGGTCGGCGCCGGTGCCACCTTTGTCCACGAAGTTTGCAGATTCGCTCGAGTCCGATCTTCGGGTCATGGTCGCGACCTCGGCCGTGGCGACGGGCCGTGGAAGGTTCGGACGCTGGCCAGCGACCGTGGCCGCCGTGGGCTTCACGGTGTCGGTGTTCCTCTTCGCTATCGCCACCCTCAACCGCGAGCCTGCCGAGGTCCACATATCCACCGCCGACGATGCCGAGGTGATCCTTCCCACCGGCGAGCGATTCCCGGCCTCCGCCGGCGTCGTATTGCCCTCAGGCGCCGTGGTGCTGGTGGGCAAGAACGGGTCGGTGACGATCGGCGACGAGAGTTATGGCCCCAACGCCAATCTGTTCGTCGAGGGCGACGATGTGGCCCAGGTCGACGACATCGCCACGATAGTCACCGAGTTCCCGACATCGACCATCGTCGAGCCCGACCTGGAGGTTGCCGACGGCTTCACGTCGTCTTCGGTCGATGTCGAAGCCGGGCCGACCGAATCGATCGACCCACCACTGACCTCGACCACCGTGTCGGTGGTGACTTCGGCGAAGCCTTCTACGACGGTGACGGCCCCAGCCGAGTCGACCACCACCTCGGTCACCTCGTCGACTGCGCCGTCCACCACGGCGACATCGAGGCCGTCGACCTCGACCACTGTGCCTGCGTCGACTTCGACGTCGTCGACGGTGCCCGACGCTTCGACCTCGACCACCTCGACGTCGACCTCGACCACCACGACCGACCCAGATTCGTCGAGCTCGACGACATCGACCACTTCGACGACATCCACCACCTCCACGACGTCGACGACCTCCACCACCGTCAAGGACGACGACCCGACCGTGGGGGCTTCGACGCTCGGCTCCGTCCCCAATGTCGACCTCGAAGGAGCCATCGGCGACGCGGTGCAGATCATCCGCGGAACACTTTGTCGTGCGAACGCACAGGGCGTGCCCGATTGTGGTGCAAGACCCGCCCAGACGCCGCTACCTTGGAGCGCCTGATCGGGGATCGTTCAATCGGTAGGACAGCGGGTTTTGGTCCCGTCAATGGAGGTTCGAGTCCTCCTCCCCGAGCAATGACTCGTACCATCTCGGCGATCGTGTTGGCCGCGGGGCAAGGAACCCGCATGATGTCTGCGATCCCGAAGCCGGCCCATCGGTTATGCGGTAGGCCGATGGTGTCGTTCGCAATCGACGCGCTGGCCCGGGTCGGGCTCGACAAAGCGGTCGTTGTGGTGGGCCACGGCGCCGACCGTGTGCGCAGCGCCGTTATCGACCACGCGCCCGCCGCGGCCGAGGTGGTGTTCGCCGTACAGGAACGCCAGAACGGCACAGGCGACGCCGCTGCGGTGGGGTTGTCCGCTTTCAGCGTCAGTGAGATCGACGACGACGACGCCGATGTCGTGATACTGCCCGGTGACACGCCCCTGGTGACCTCTGAGACGTTGGCCGAGATGATCGAGCTCCACCGTTCCAGCGGGGCTGGCGCCACGGTGCTGACGGCCCATATGC
>JAGQSP010000708.1 GCA_020439485.1 Acidimicrobiales bacterium
TCGAAGCTCAGGAACGCCCCGCCACACATCAAGATGATCTCGACCAGGATCGGCACGAACTCGCTGAGGATCAACGCCGCGGGCAGTATGAACAGCAGCTTGTTCTTGAGCGAGCCCTTGGCGATGCGCCCGATTATCGGAAGCTCGCGCTCGGCCGCAAGGCCATGAACGTACGTAGGGGTGACGGCGGTGTCGTCGACCACAACTCCTGCGGCCTTCATGCTGGCCCGGCTGGCAGCAGCGCCGACGTCGTCCACCGACGCCGCAGCGAGCTTCGCCAGCGATGCGATGTCATCTAGAAGGCCGACCAGGCCACCAGCCATTCTGTGCCTCCGGGTGCTGAGAGCGGACCCGCAAACCGTAGCGCCTGCTCTGGCCTAGAGGATCTGATCGTCACCTCGGGTGTGTCGACCCGACGGTTGCAGCAGGGCCGGCACCAAGGCCAGAGGGCATGGAGGCTTGGACACGTACCTGCTGGAAACCGACCCCAGGAGGGCGGCCGCCACCGCTCCCTTGCCCCTGGCTCCCAGAACCAGCAGCGAGGCAGTTCGAGAATGAGTGGCCAAGGCTGCGATCGGTTCGGTGGCCTCCACCGCCAACCGCACACGCCCCGCCGGGCCCGCCTCGCCAGAAATCTCGCCGACCATTGCTTCGAAGTCAGGGGTGACGGTGCCAGTCCCCCGCTGAAACGCACGACCCGAACGCCTGGATCCCGTGGCCACCACGACCACCACCTCGGCGTCGGGGCCCGAGAAATCGAGCGTCCAGGCAAGCGCCTGGCGAGCGTTGGCAGACCCGTCGAAACCCACGACGATGCGCTCGATGGGCGAGAACGGCCTCAGAGTCGGCGGAACCACCACCACCGGCACGCGGGCGCGCACAGCACACTCGTGGCTGACCGAGCCCGCCAGGGTGCGTCGAACCCGGCCTCGCTCGCGACTGCCCACCACGATCAGATCGCCCGAGCGAGACACCTCCAGCAACGCGTCGACCGGCGAACCGAATCGCGAAACCGCCACCGCCCGCTCGTCCGCGCCCACCGCCACGAGCAGTTCCTGAAGCTCGAGGCGGTGCTGCATAGTTCGCTCGACCACCGGAGTCGGCGGGTCTGGGTCGCCTTGGGTGTGTTGCCATGCGGCGACCGCGACGATCCGGTCGGCCCGGCCCGCGCCGTTGATGAGCGCCCAGCGAAGAGCCGCCAGCGAGTTGGGCGATCCATCGACCCCGACAACCCATGACCGATCGGCCTTCGGCTCCTCCATAATCCAAGTATGACCGAGCTGATCGAGACCAAGCTCCCCGGAGTCGGCACCATTCACACGTTCGAGGCCGAGTCGGGCACCCGAGTTGGCGTGATTTCTCACCACAGCGGACGCCGCGAGGTCGCGATCTACCACCGCGACGACCCCGATTGCGTCAGCGAATCCGCCAACCTGTCGCCCGAGGAAGCTCGCATCCTGGCCGATCTTCTCGGTGGCACGACGGTTTCGCAGCGCCTCGACGATCTTCGACAAGACATCGCAGGCCTGGCCATCGACTGGCTGCCGATTCGAGACGACAGTCCCTATGCCGGCAAGACGATCGGCGACACCGAGATGCGACGGCGTACCGGCGTGTCGATCGTTGCCCTGGTTCGCAACGAGCGTCCCATTCCGGCGCCCGAACCGGACCAGGGGCTCAGGGCGGGCGACACCGCCGTGGTCGTGGGCACGCCCCAGGGCATAAACATGGCCATCGAACTCCTGAGCTGAGGCGCCGATGATCGCTGCGGGGGCACCGGGCACAGCTGCACTTCTCGTCGAGCTGGGCGGGATTCTCGTCGCGCTCGCTGTGCTTGGCCGGCTCGCGGCCCGCTGGGGCATCCCTTCGATTCCGCTGTACCTCATCGCTGGCCTGGCGGTCGGCGAGGGCGGCTTCGTCGAGCTGCTCACTGCACGAGACTTCATAGAAAGTGGCGCCCAGATCGGCGTGATCTTGTTGCTGCTGCTTCTCGGCCTCGAATACACGGGCGACGAGCTGACATCGGCCTTGCGAGAGCAGGCGCCGGCCGGAGCGGTCGACCTGGCGTTGAACGCCTCGCCGGGGGTGATTCTGGGTCTGACCCTCGGGTGGGACTATCGGGCCGCGCTGTTGCTGGGCGGCATCACCTACATCTCATCGTCGGGAATCATCGCCAAGGTCCTCGCCGATCTGGGGCGGACCGGCAACCGCGAGACACCGGTGGTGCTTGCCATCCTGGTCACCGAAGACCTGGTGATGGCGCTGTACCTGCCCCTCATGGCCGGGTTGCTGATCGGTGGCAACGCTCTGGCTATCACCCTCGAGGTCGGGCTTGCGGTAACGGCGGTGGTCGTCACCCTGGTGATAGCTGTCAAGCACGGCTCAAAGCTCAGCGCCCTGTTGTTCAACCGTTCAGACGAGAACCTGCTGCTGAGCCTGTTGGGTTTGGCCCTGTTGGTCGCTGGCCTCGCCGAGCAAGTCCAGGCATCGGCCGCCGTGGGCGCGTTCTTGGTCGGCATCGCCATCAGCGGGCCCGCCGAAAGGGCCGCACGAACAATCCTGGCGCCTCTGCGCGATCTGTTCGCCGCCTTGTTCTTCGCGTTCTTCGGCCTGCAGATAGACCCTTCGCAGCTGCCCGCCGCATTGCCGCTGGCGATCGGCCTGGCCGTCGTGACCAGCCTCACCAAGCTGGCCACGGGGTGGTGGGGCGCCAAACGGGCCGGAATCGACCTTCCGGGCAGGCTGCGCGCCGGCACCACGCTGATAGCGCGTGGAGAGTTCTCGATTGTCATCGCCGGCATCGCTGTGGCCGAAGGAATCGAAGACGACCTGGGCCCACTTGCAGCGGCCTATGTGTTGTTGCTGGCGGTTCTGGGGCCTCTTCTGGCGCGGGTGTCTGACCAGGCCGCCCGCAGGATCGCCCTGAGCCGTCGCTCGCGAAGGGCCTCCGAAACCGACACCGGTTGAGCCAAAAGACCCTGTACAGAACCTCTATTGAGCAACCAGGATCAAGACATCGAAAGGCCCGCACGAAGGGAACTCAGATGTCTGCGTTCAGCAGCGCCCTCTATTGCTCGTTGGAACCCGAGCAGGACGCCGCGGCGCTCAGACAGCTGAAGCCGATCCTGGAGGCCACCGGCGCCGAGCTGACCATAATGGGGTGCGTCGAGGAACCTTCGGGGCTTCAGCGCATGTTCAAGCGCTCGGGTCAGGTCGATCAGATCGTCGAGGCAGCCCGCGGGGCCGAGCGCGAGAGGCTCGAGCGATTCGCAAAGAGGGTCCATCTGGACGACGCCGACGTCAGGGTCGACTCGGGCACCGCTGCCATCGCCATCATCCACCAGGTTCTTCGCGC
>JAGQSP010000082.1 GCA_020439485.1 Acidimicrobiales bacterium
ACAGGACCGTTGAAGGGCACCGATGTGTCTGGCGTGACCGTGCCGTCCGGGTAAACCCGCACCACGTTGCCCTGGTCGTCTTGACACAGTGCTGCGCCGTCGACGCCACCGATCAGGCGGTTGTAGGGGTCTGGGCACCCGCTGCCAGGCTGCTCACAGATCGGCTCCTCGCCGTTGCTGCCGACCAGCACCATGCCCTCTGGGCAGCCCTTCTTCTCGCCCGTGGGCGGTGGGCTGGACGTGAAGCTGGCGTCGCTGCCGGCGGTCGTGTCGTCGGTGGATGTGTCGTCTGAGCCCAGCTGCTCGGAGGTCGCGGCACCTTCGGAGGTGGTGCTCGCCTGGCTCGTTGCCGAATCCGAGTCGTCGACGGTGGGCAGCTCGACCGAACCTTCGTCGGATTGGGTCTGGTCGCCCGGGTCGTCGACGACGATGACGGTGGTCGGCGAACTCAGTTCGTTATCGCCGCCCGAGCAGGCGCCGGCCAGTGCCAGCAGGGCCACGACCATGGCGAGGGCCTGTCGGGATGTTCGGTTGAGGTGATGCATCGAGACTCCAAGTTAGAGACCGGTGGGCTCAAGCGGGTGTCGGGTGGCGAAAGGGTTGTATATCGCAGGTTCCAGTGTTGTAGTCGGCAGGTGAGGCGCACCGGTTAGCTGACCGGAGCGACGGGCCGGATACAGTCTCGGCCATGGAACTTCGACTCGATGGCAAGGTCGCGATAGTCACTGGCGGATCCAAGGGCATCGGAAAGGCCATTGCGGCCGAGTACGCCGCTTCGGGCGCTCAGGTGATGATCGTTTCGCGCAAACCCGAGGGCTGCGAGGCTGCGGCCGAAGAGATCGGACACGGGTGTGTCTGGAAGGCCGGCAACGCCGGAGATGAAGACTTCATCGCCGACGTCGTCTCGACGTTGATGAACGACTACGGCCGCATCGACATCATGGTCAACAACGCAGGCGCCAACCCCTACGCCGGCCCGACCATCGACATCGACATGCCGCGCTGGAACAAGACCTGGCACGTCAACGTCAGCGCTCCACTGATGTGGAGCAAGGCGGTTTGGGACGCGTACATGAAAGACAGCGATGGCGGCTGCTCGGTGGTCAACATCTCTTCGGTCGGTGGATTCTCGACCAATCCGGCCATCGGTGCCTACGACATCACCAAGGCCGCGCTGATCCATCTCACCAAGCAACTCGCCGCCGAGATGGGACCCCAGGCCAACGTCAACGCGATCTGCCCCGGGCTGGTCAAGACCGACTTCGCCCGCATGCTGTGGGAGGGCGAAAAGGGCCACCAGGTCGCCCAGGCGTACCCGATGAAGAGGCTGGGAGAGCCGTTCGACATGGCCGCCATGGCCGTGTTCCTGGCTTCTGAGGCCGGCAGCTGGATCACGGGCCAGTCGATCGTCATCGACGGCGGCGGCCTGATTTCGTTCAAGCAGATCGGCTGAGCGCTGAATCTGGCTGGAACTTCGCTCGAGCACTGGGTCGAGGCTGCACGACCCAGGACTCTGCCTGCGGCCATAGTGCCCGTTGCCGTCGGAACCGGCGTTGCCATTGGCGGTGACGGCCCGATCTGGGGGCGGGCCGCGCTGGCCGCAGTGGTGGCCCTGGCTCTTCAGATCGCCACCAACTACGCCAACGACTACTCCGACGGCATC
>JAGQSP010000709.1 GCA_020439485.1 Acidimicrobiales bacterium
TCTCGGCCTGGATGATCGCCGACGCTGATCGGCCGTCGACCTGATCACCAGCGCTTCGTGCGAGCGCAGCGTCGATCTCGTTCTGAACGATGAGATAGGCAGGCGGCCGGACCGGCGCCGCCGCGTGTTCGGCCAAGGCGGCGTCGATCTCGGCCTGGATGATCGCGGAGGCGGATGCCTGCGGCGTGGCCGGTCCGGCAGCCTCACGTGAGACGGCTGCGACGGCGGCAGCGCCGATTGAGGCCACTGCAACGAGTCCGAGTCCGGTCAACGCGATGCTCCGGCGGCGCCCGCCGCCGGACCGCAGACCGGACCGGCGTATGTCGCAGGTGGAGATCGACGAAGCCGGCGAGGGCGGCGTCGCGACTGTGTTGGTGTCGATGTCGGTGTATGTCAGTTGGTTGGTCATGCCGCCACCGTCGACCAGTGGACTTCAGCGGCACTTCGGCCGACTTCAGTCAGACTCCGTGCCGCTGAGGTCGGCTCTTGATGGCTGCCAAAGTCGGACCTAAGTCACGGCATCGACAGTGATTCCATGAGACGAAGCACGCCCGGCAACGACATCGACCTCGAACGAACCAGGGGCATTGGTTGGCGAACCTCGCTTTCCGCCATGTTCGTCGCCCTCCTCATCGTCGCTTCGTGCGCCGACGGCAAGACACCGGCGACCGTGACCGTCTCCCAGTCCACGATCCGCGGTGACCACACCCAGGACATCTCGGTCTGGGCACCTGACTCGGGCACCGGTTACCCGATCGTGTACGTCCTGCACGGCCTCGCAAACGATCGGCACGACATGGCCGGCTTCTCCAGAGCCCTCGCACGCGAAGGACTCGTGGTGTTCGTACCCGACATCCGAACTGCGACGACCTCGGGCGCTGCAACCGACGTCGAATGCGGCTACGACCTCGCTCTCAAGCGTGCCGTCGAATTCGGTGGCGACATCGACCAGCCGGTCAGCATCGTCGGCTGGTCGTTCGGTGCAGTCACCGCGCTCTTCTCAGCCCTCGACCCCAACGCCACCGGCCTCCGGAGCCAGGCCGAAGGTTGCTCACTCGATGCCCAACGCCCGGACGTGATCGTGTCGATCGCCGGCTGCTACACGACCTGGGACGGTGACTCCGAACCGCTCGATCCGGGCGCGATGGGTTGGATAAACACCGGTGCCCAGATCGTCCTCGTCGCTGGCGAGGAGGACCCCGTGTGCCCGCCCGAGGAGTCGGAGACCGCTGCCGACACGTTCGAGGCGGCCGGGTTCGATGCGAACGTCGTCGTGGTCCAGGGCGCAGATCACGGTGCAATGCTCTTCTACCCGCCCGAGCGGTACGGCTCCGCCGAAGACCCGCAAGGGGAGGCCGGCGACGAGACTGTGCACGTGGTTCTCGATGCGATCCACGCGTCCGGCGAGTAGCCCTCGAGCTCACCGGGGCAGCAACCCCTGTCGCAGTGAGGAAGACCGCCAGCCGACGGTCGACGCCGGTCAGTCGTCGAGCTGACGGTCACACCGCCCGACGGGGACCCCTTCGATCTGGGCTTGCGTCGGTGT
>JAGQSP010000710.1:0-1186 GCA_020439485.1 Acidimicrobiales bacterium
TGCTGCCGGTTGTAACGAACTCGTACCAGGTGGGTGTCGAGTCTTACGGGTTGAAGCACATGGAGCGTCTCGCCGGGTACGAGCGTGGCCACGAGATCGACCGTGGTGCCGGAGCCGTAGTCGAGTACGACGCCTTCACCATCGATGGTGACCCAGCGCGCCTCGAGGCGATCGCTTCGTACAACGAAGACGACGTTCGGGCAACGATGGCGTTGCGCGACTGGCTTGTCGTGCAACGAGCGACCGACATCGAATGGCGCGACGCATACCTGACCCCCGATAGCGACATTCCCGAGCTCGACGAGATGGTCAGCCGCCTGCTGGGCTTCGACGAGGACTCGCCCGAGCGACTGCTCGGCCATGTCCTCGGGTATTGGCAGCGTGAGTACCTGGCCAATCTTGCCCCAAAGCTGGTTGCTCTCGCCGGAGACTCACAAGCGGCGCTCGAACACCCGTCGGTGTTGGTCGATCTCGAGTGCCTCGGCCTGCAGCCTCGGTTTGGAAAGAACGACAGGCCGCTCACGCCAGCACTTCAGTTCACCTGGCCACCTCAAGAGCTGGACGCCCCGTATCCAGACCGGCCGCCCGAACCCCGGGTCCTCCTTGTTTCCAACGAGGGCTACAAGTTCAAAAGTGTGCACTCGTTCGACCGCGGCCAACGGTTAGTAGAGCTGCTGTGGAAAGACGACCCCGATGACCCGTTGCCCGTTCCAACTCGGATGGCCTTCTTTAACTGGGTCAGGCCGAATCCAAAGCCCGACGCCCTGAACGAGCTCGCGTCCGCTGTGCTCGACCCTGAGACTCATGGCGAGCCAAGTGAAGTGGCGATGGCGTTATTGCGCCGAGACAAGCCCCGTTTCGTGGCGGAGTGCGGTTTGACGGGCAAGGTGGTTCCCGACTCGGTTGAAGAGATGGTGGACTGGGTGCGCCATCTCGATCAGAGCTTCGTGGCTGTTCAGGGTCCCCCTGGAACCGGGAAGACCTGGCGCGGTGCGCGCATGGTGCATTCGCTGATACAGGCCGGACAGCGGGTCGGCATCACGGCGTTTAGCCACAGCGCCATCGACAACCTGCTCGCCGAGATCGTCGACGTGTTCAGCCAGGAGGACGATGTCGGTCTCAAGGCCGTGCGACGTGGCGAGGAGCCCCGCAGCGGTGGGCTGCCCGGTGTTTCGTATGCCGGCAC
>JAGQSP010000710.1:1231-2271 GCA_020439485.1 Acidimicrobiales bacterium
TGTTCGCCAACGCCGACATGGCTGAGAACCCCGTCGACGTGCTCATCATCGATGAGGCGGGCCAGTTGTCTCTTGCTGATGCACTGGCTGCTTGCCGTTCTGCGAAGAATCTCGTTCTCTTGGGAGATCCACTCCAGCTGCCGCAGGTTTCACAGGCCTCGCATCCGGCGAGCAGCGGCTCAAGCGTTCTCGAACACGTCCTCGGAGACAACGTAACAATCCCGCCGGACAGGGGCGTGTTCCTCGCTGAGACCCGGCGGATGCATCCCAGTGTCTGCGAATTCATCTCCCACCAGATCTATGAGGGGCGCCTGTCGAGCAACTCTGAGTGCGCCCGCCAAAAGACCGCGCTTGGCACGGGCCTTCGCTGGCTTCGGGCTGACCACGAGGGGTGTTCGACTGAGAGCGAGCTTGAGGCAGAGCTGATCGCCGAGCAGATCGCCGCGTTGATCGGCACCGACTGGGTCGACTCCAAGAATGTGACTCGCCCGCTTGGTGCGGGAGACTTCATGGTGGTTGCGCCATACAACGACCAGGTTCGGTGCATTCAGAACCGCCTGAGGGCGAACTCAGCGACCCGCGATGTCGAGGTAGGCACGGTAGATCGCTTTCAAGGCCGCGAGGCCGCGGTCGTGTTCTTCAGCATGGCGTCGTCGTCCAGTGAAGACATGCCCCGGGGATACGGTTTTCTCTTCTCGCGGAACCGGCTTAACGTCGCGATTTCACGGGCTCGCTGTCTGGCGTATCTAGTGTGCTCCGAAACGCTGCTCGACAGCCGCGGCCGCTCGATCGACGACATGACATTGATCTCGACCCTGTGTTCGCTAGTTGAGTGGTGCAAACTGCCGACGGACAAACATTCGACGGAGCTGACCGCATGACAGTCGCTGACTATCGCCCGCAGTCGTCGCTTGGCTGGCTCGACTTTGATGCGGCTGCGTCGGAACGCGTCGGGACGCTATTGAGGGCACTCGACGAGCCCGGCACATTGGACCCGATAGGTCTAGGGCCTGTGCGTGATGCTCTCTCACAGATCTTGG
>JAGQSP010000083.1 GCA_020439485.1 Acidimicrobiales bacterium
TCAACGGCTACGCGAAGACCGATGGCGCCCTCGGGTTCCCCGGATACGGGTGGGGTGTTCTGGTCAGCCAAGACCTCGGCGAGGCCACCGCCGTTGTTGGCGACATGCGCAACTCGATCCTGATGATGGCTGCCGTGATGGCCCTGATCATCGGTCTGGTCGGCTGGTGGTTGGCCCGCAGTATCTCGCGGCCGGTCAAGGCCGTGGCCGATCAGGCCGGAATGATCGCGGCCGGCAACCTCGATGTCGAAGAGTTGAAGATCAACCGCCACGACGAGATCGGCGAGATGGCACGGTCGTTCAACGCCATGACCGGCATGTTGAAGACAGTCAGAACGCAGGCACAGTTGATCGCCGACAAGGAGCTCAGCTCCAAAGAGTTCGATGTGCACGTGCCCGGCGACCTGGGTGTTGCCCTGACCACCATGGTCGGCTCGCTGCGCGACATGATCGACGGGCTCTCGAGCTCGTCGACGCAGCTCGCCAGCGCGGCCGAAGAGCTCACCATGGTGGCCACCACCGTTGGCAACGGAGCCGAACAGACGGCGATGCAGGCGACATCTGCATCGGCCAGCGGCGACCAGGTGTCGTCGAGCGTGGCCACAGTCGCCTCGGCAATCGAGGAGATGAACGCAACCATTCGCGAAGTGGCCCACAGCGCCGTGGAGGCGTCGAACGTTGCTGGTGAGGCGGTCGAGATCGCGAAGATGACCTCTCACACCATCGCCAAGCTGGGCGAGTCGAGCGAGGAGATCGGCAGCGTCATCGCCTTGATCAACTCGATCGCCGAGCAGACCAACCTGCTGGCTCTGAACGCCACCATCGAGGCCGCCAGGGCCGGTGCCGCCGGCAAGGGCTTTGCAGTGGTTGCCAGTGAGGTCAAGGAGTTGGCCAACCAGACCGCGGAAGCCACCGACGAGATCTCCAGCCGCATCCAGGCGATCCAGGAAGACATGGTCGGGGCGGTCAAGGCCAACGAGCAGATCACCGAGACGATCGATCGCATCAGTGAGATCTCGGCCACGATCGCTTCCGCGGTCGAAGAGCAGAGCGTCACAACCGAAGAGATCGGTCGCAGCGTCGAAGAAGCAGCCGTAGGCACACAGGAGATCGCCAGAACGGTCACCGAGGTGGCATCGAATGCCGACTCGACCCGCCAGTCGACCGACGACACCCGTCGGTCGGCCGAAGAACTGTCGAAGATGGCCGGCGAGCTGGCAAGGCTGGTCGACGCATACCACTAGCCGCACCCAGGGCTCGGCCGCTGCGGCCGGGCCCTTTGGCTAGGTACTGATGCAAGAAGGGAGCGGACAAGTGGACGAAGACGACGAGATCATTGGCGAATTCCTAGTAGAAGCGAGCGAGGGCCTCGACAGGCTCGATCAGAACCTGATCGAGCTCGAGGAGACGCCCGACGATCGCGAGATCCTGACCGAAGCGTTCCGAACGCTTCACACCATCAAGGGCTCGTGTGGCTTTCTGGGCTTCGCCCAGATGGAGGTCGTGGCACACAGGGGCGAGAACCTTCTCAGCCTGCTGCGCGACGCCGTCCTGGAGATGAACGACGAGATCGCCGATGCCCTGCTGGCGACTGTCGACGCGATCCGCCAGATCACGGCGACCATCGACGAGACCGGCGCCGAGGGTGTTCACGACCACAGCGCTCTGATCGCCGAGCTGGAGCGGCTGGCGAACCATGACGCCGCCCCCGCCAAGGCCGCTGCGCCGCCTGCCGCAGAGCCGGTCGTGCCTGAAGAGTCCGCGGTTGTCGAAGAGGCAGCCGAAGTGCCTGAACAGGCAGCGGTTGTGCCGGAAGTGGCTGCGGAAGTGCCCGAAGAGGCTGTTCCTGTCGAAGAGGCTGTGGCTGTTGAAGAGACAGCGGTTGTCGAAGAGACAGTGGTTGTCGAAGAGCAGACGGCAG
>JAGQSP010000711.1 GCA_020439485.1 Acidimicrobiales bacterium
CCGTGGCAGATGCACGAGGACGACCGCAACGGTCGCATCTACGTCAGCGATGTCGGCTCCGACGACTGGGAAGAACTGAACGTGCTGTCCGCAGGCGCCAACTTCGGCTGGTTCCTGGCCGAGGGCCCCGCCGACCCCGGCAACCCGGCACACGTCGGCTTCACCGACCCGCTGTGGGCCTATCCCCACTTCGGCATCGACCCCGCAGCCACCTTCGAGGGATGCGCGATCGTCGGGGGCGCCATCTACGCCCCGGCCAATGCGACCTTCCCAGCCGAGTTCTTCGGCAAGTATCTGACCGCCGACTACTGCACGGGCCAGATGGTGGCGATCGACCCAGCGACCGGGCAGGCCACGCCGTTCATGGGCGGCTTCGACGAGATCGTCGACTTCGCCGTGCACCCGACCACGGGCGACGTGTACTACCTCGATCGCAGCTTCAGGGGCGACAACCAGTTCCCGAAGGGCGGTGTAGGCAAGATCAGCTACACGGGCCAGGTCGATCAGATCACCTTCATCACCCAGCCAAGCGATGTGTCGATCGCCGCAGGCAGCGACGCAACGTTCTTCGTGTCGGTGTCGGCTCCAGGCAACGTGACCTACCAGTGGACCCGCGACGGGGTCGCCGTGGCCGGCGCCAACTCGCCTCAGCTCGTCGTCCCAGCAGTAGGGCCGGCCGACGACGGAGCACGGTTTGCCGTGAGGGTCACCAGCGGAGCGCTGACGGCCACCAGCGAAACGGCCACCCTCACGATCTCGGCGAACACGGCGCCGGTACCCAGCATCCAGCTGACCGGCGGCGTGGCCGATGGCTACCGGGCCGGGACGCCAATCGCCTTCACCGGTTCGGCCACCGACGCCGAAGACGGCGCAGTGCCATCGGCAAGCCTGACCTGGGAGGCCAGGCTCAACCACGACATCCATGACCACGGACTGGTCGACGGAATAGTCGGCGCCAGCGGGTCGGTCACCGTGCCGCCCGAGATCGAAACCAGCACCAACGTGTGGGTGACCATCTACCTGACGGCCACCGACAGCGACGGCACATCGGCCACCACGTCGGTTCGGGTAGACCCCAGAGTCGTGACCATCACCCTCGACACCCAACCCGGGGGCCTGAGCCTGATGTTCGAAGGCGCCATGGTCGCCACACCGTTCACCTTCGACAGCGTTACCGGAGTGACTCGTGAGTTCGCCGCACCTGCCACTCAGGTAGCCGGCGGTGTCAGCTATCAGTTCTCGTCATGGAGCGATGGCCTGGGCCGCAACCAGCCCAGGACCACACCAGCGACCGACGCCACCTTCGTGGCCACGTTCGACCAGGTGGCCGCACCCGACGGCTGTGTCATCACCGCCGGACCTGCAGGCGGGATCACGCTCAGCTGGGCCGCGGTGGGAGGCGAAACGACCTACAACATTCGCAACGCCGACGGCTGGGTCGCTACGGTCGACGGGTTCTTGTCGTACACCGATGTCGATGGAACGATCGACCTCGACTATCTCGTCAGGGCCAGGCCCGGCGGCGTCACGATCGACGTTCCCTGCGTTGCCGACGACGAACCGCCTCCCCCACCCCCGGTCGATGGGTGCACCATCACCGCGATACCCGGCGGAGTCAGGCTCGACTGGCAGGCCGTCGCCGGCGTCGACACGTTCCACATCCGCAACACCAACGGCTGGGTCGCAGACGCCGTCGGCACCACCACCTTCACCGTCGCCGGGGGTGCCGTTGACGCCGGCTACTTCGTACGACACCGCTTGGGCCCCGACGTGGTCGACCGGCCCTGCACCGATGAGCCGCCACCACCCGCACAGGGTTGCGTGGCAACCGTCGTGGCCGGAGGCGTTCGGCTCGACTGGCAACCGGTCGATGGAATCGACCTCTTCCACGTTCGCAACAACGGCGGGTGGGTAGCAGACGTGATCGGTGCCACCACCTTCACCAGCCCGGGCGCAGCGGTGGGCGACAACTTCTACGTGCGACATCGCGAAGGTGCCGAGATCATCGACCGTCCTTGCGCCCAATAGGCTCTGACCAACACGCCTTGGGGGTAGTGATGGCCAAAGCAGAGGACCCGATCGTTTCGGCCGCAGCAGGTGCGCTGCAGGGCACCTGGAAGAACAAGGGCGAGATAGCAGTATTTCGCGGCGTACCGTTCGCGGCCCCTCCCGTAGGGGACCTTCGGTGGCGCCCACCCGCACCCGTCGAGAGCTGGTCGGGCGAGCGAAAGGCCCAAAAGGACGGACCAACCGCCATCCAGCGAAACACCGCGTTCGAGCTGTTCATGAACGCTCTGGTCGAGGGCCAGGGCTGGAACCGGCTCAGGGCCGCAGCCGTGAAGACCCTGCTTTCGAAGGCTCCACGCCCAAAGCAGAGCGAAGACTGTCTCTACCTCACGGTCAGAACCCCTTCGCTCGACGCGGCAGCGAAGTTGCCGGTGATGGTGTGGATTCACGGCGGCGACCATCAAGACGGCAGCGGCACCGACGTCTACTACGCGTCGAATGCGCTCGCCGAGTTGGGAGTCGTGACCGTCTCCATCAACTACCGGCTAGGGCTGATGGGCTACTTCGCACATCCCGAGTTGGCCGAAGAGTCAGAACACGGCTTCGCAGGCAACTATGGGACCCTCGACCAGATCGCCGCGCTCGAGTGGGTACGCGACAACATCTCAGGCTTTGGCGGCGACCCGGACAATGTCACCATCTTCGGCGAGTCGGCCGG
>JAGQSP010000712.1 GCA_020439485.1 Acidimicrobiales bacterium
GCCTCACGGCGGGTGACGACGCCGTGGTTGCGCCTGACATGGCGCAAGAAGGCCGCCGAAACCATCTGAACATCCCTTCGTTGCGAGTCGAGGGGAGGTGACGTTTCAACCTATTTCATGCATCTTCATTCCGCAACTCCGAATCTGGGGTCGCGGAAGAGTCATCGGCGAACCGAAACTGACCCCAGATTCGGAAACTGACCCCAGATTCGGCAGTTCGGGTGGGTGGGGGCTGGCCGCGTAGGGTTCTCGGGTGTCCATCGTGTTGCTCATCGCCTGCATCGTCGTCGTCACGCTGATCGACTGGATCGCAGTGCTGCGGGACTGGGGGCGGGTCGAGGAGGTCGCCAAACCGCTGGTGATGTTGTTGCTGCTTGTGGTGACACTGGAGTCCCTGGATGGCGCTCAGCGGACCGCGGTGGCAGCCGCGGTCGTGTTCGGCCTGTTGGGCGACGTCGCGTTGCTGAACAGGATCGACGCCTTCATCGCCGGCCTCGGCGCATTCCTGGTGGGGCATCTCCTGTACGTGGCGGGGTTCGCGATCGAAGGCCTCAAACCGGCGCCCACGGCCATCGGGGTGGTCGCTGCGGTGGTTTTGGTGGGGGCGCTCGGCCGGCCGATCATCGCGGCGGTACGGCACACGCCCCTGCACATACCCGTCGCCGTCTACGTGGTGGTCATCGCCGCGATGGTGGCGACGTCGATCGGAACCACGCGATGGGTGGCTGCCGCCGGCGGAGTGATGTTCGCCCTGTCAGACGCACTGTTGGGAAACGACCGCTTCGTCACCCCCCGCACCGACCGGCGCATCGTGGTGATGGTGCTCTACCACCTGGGCCAGTTCGCAATCGTCGGCGGATTGGCCTGACCGAAGGTCAGTCGAGGTCACCCACGGTGAGCTCATTGGCCGAATCGAGCACTCGTTGGGTCATTTCGAGATGTCGACCTCGAGTTGAGGTACAGGGATGTGCCGCCAGGACGTCGAGGTTCAGTTCGAGGCCCAGGCCTGGCTCGGTAGGGGCCAGCACGAACCCCGAATCCCACTCGAGGGGGCGGTCGACCACGGCGTCGTGAAAGTCGGTGCGAATGGTCTCGAGAATCAAGAAGCTGGGGCTGGTGAATCCGACGTGGGCCGCAGCGGCGTGGGCCACCGGCCCGCAGTAGATGTGCGGAGCTACCTGGGCGTTGTACAACTCGGTGAGAGCTGCGATGCGCTTGAGTTCGCGGATGCCACCACATCGCCCCACATTGGGCTGAACAATCCGAACGCCGGCATCCAAGGCGGCCTTGAACTCGATGGCCGTTGTGAGCCGCTCCCCCGTCGCCACAGGAATCGACGTGGCCGCAGCCACCTCGCCGATCGCCGCCATCTGGTCGGGTGGGCACGGCTCCTCGAACCACAGCGGATCGAACGCTTCGAGACGCCGCGCCAGGCGTATCGCCGACGACGTTGTCATCTGGCCGTGAGTGCCGAACAAGATGTCGGCGCGGTCACCGACGGCGTCCCTGATGGCCGCCGCGTTGTCCTGACAGCGCCGCAGCTCTGTGAGCGACAGCTCTCTGCCGCCCTGAATGGTGTAGGGCCCGGCGGGGTCTTGTTTGACCGCAGTCCAGCCCATGTCGACATAACGCGCCGCGGCGTCGGCGGCTGCCGCGGGGTCGTGGTAGACGTCGGGTGTGCCTGGCAGCGGCTGGCCACGATCGTCGACGTCGAGCGGGTAGAGGTATGTATAGGCCCGCAGCCGATCGCGCAGGCGCCCGCCCAGAAGCTCGTACACCGGCACTCCGTGCGCCTTGCCCAAGATGTCCCACACGGCCATCTCGATGCCGCTGAACACACCCATCGCCGTGACATCGGGCCGCTGGGTGAAACCCGCCGAGTACGCCCGCCGAAACATCAGCTCGAGCTGATGCGGATCGGTTCCGGCGATGTAGCGATCGAACATGTCGACGGCGGCGGCGGTCACCACATTTGGGCCGAACGGCACCCCGTAGCACTCGCCCACCCCCTCGATGCCCGTGTCGGTAGTGACGCGCACGAACACCCAGAAAGCGCCGCCTATGCCCGTGGGTGGGGCGGTCACGAATGTGTCGATCGACTCGAGCTTCATGCCTCCACCATCCCAGATCCGGCGGGTTCGACCGACAAACGCCAATTTGGCCGCGGCCGTATCCGCGGTGTGGCCGCGTACGTTGACACCATCACCATGCGACGCACGGGCAACAGCCGATTGGCAGGAACCTTCGAACGAACCCTCGCCGCCGCACGGGCCGGCGAGGGTTGGGCGATGCGCGCCCTGTACGAATCGGTGGTGGACCGCGTGGCTTCGTACGCACGAGGCCAGGGTGCAGAGGACCCAGATGCGCTGGCCAACGAGACGCTCTATCGGAGCCTCAGCCGTGTTGGCGAGTTCGCAGGTGACGAGGCCGGTTTTCGCTCGTGGGTGTTCACCATCGCTCACAACCTGATCATCGACGACCGCCGGCGGCAGGCCAGACGCCCTCAGTCGGTCGATGACGGCGCCGCGGTCGACCTCGCCTCGCCCGTCGCAGGGCCCGAGGCCGTGGCGTTGTCCAACTGCAGCGCAGAGGCCCTTGTGGCCGCCGTGCACGAACTGACGGACAACCAGCGAGATGTCTTGCTGCTGCGTGTGATAGCCGACCTGTCGCTGGACGAGGTCGCCACACTGACCGGTCGTCCGGTTGGCGCGGTCAAGGCACTTCAGCACCGCGGACTTGCGAGCCTTCGCCGTCGCCTGGCCGTATCCGAAACGTCCAACGCTGCGTTCACCAATACGCCATGAACGAATACGAATCTCTCCACGGTGAAGACCCAGAACCACAGCGGACCCAGGCCGACTTCGAGGCCATCCGGTCGGCGCTGAGTTCGGACCCCGTCGCCCCGTCACCTC
>JAGQSP010000084.1:0-483 GCA_020439485.1 Acidimicrobiales bacterium
GGACCCTTCGATGTCCCACCCCCTGTTTAGGGTTTGTGGCGTGACAGAGGTGCGGGTGGTGCTTAGCGGCGCCGACGAACTAGAGGTGATGGGTGTCGGCGGGCTCGAAGACGAGCTCGGCGGCCTTCGTCGTGTGCGTGCCCGTTTGGACGGCCACGAAGCCCGTTTGTTGAGCGCCCTGACCAAGGCCCGTCAGAGGGCCGCGAACCGCAAGGGCAAGGAGTCGGAGGGTGGTTCCAAGCCGGACCCTGGGCCGCCTGCTCCGTCGCGTAAGGCCCAGCGTGAGGCCGAGGCCAGGTCACGGCGTCTGGCGACCAATCCCGATGTTGCCGAGGCGTTGGAAGCAGGTGACATCAATTCGGAGCACGCCGACTACTTGACCAGCACGGACCTGCCCGATGACGTCAAGGCCGGCTTGTTGGCTGACGCGATGTGCCAGTCGGCTGATGAGACCAGGGCGGCGGTTCGTGAGGCCGAACGCGA
>JAGQSP010000084.1:570-1163 GCA_020439485.1 Acidimicrobiales bacterium
GACGGTGACGACATGATCTGGTTCAACGCAGCATTGGACCCGGTCACTGGTGCGGCGTTGAAAGCCGAGTACGACCGACGTGAGCGTGCTGCGTTTCATCACGACATGCGAACTATCACAGACCCCAGAAAGCGGCGCAGCCATCAGCAGCGTGGTGCTGACGTGATCGCCAGCATGCTCACAGACGGCCTCGTACCAGCCACCACCGCCTCAGATGCCAGGGGCAGTGTGAACCTGATCGTGGACATCGACCAACTCGACAAACCCGACGGATCGGCCTACACGATCGACGGCGCACCGATACCGGCATCGATCGCACGTTCGATGCTGTGTCGGGCTCAGATCAATGTTTGGTTTCAGCAGGCGGACAGGCGACAGTTGGACCTGGCATACGACTGCAACACCGAAGCCTCGCGATGTGAGGCCCACCACCTGCACCATCGCGAACACGGCGGATCGACCGACCTCGACAACCTGGCGCTGTTATGCCCACAACACCACGACCGGTTGCACCAAACCGGCAACCGCCTGGTCATGGGCGACACGCCAGACCACTGGCAACTCCAAGACAGCCACGGCACCGTCATCAGCGA
>JAGQSP010000084.1:1215-7453 GCA_020439485.1 Acidimicrobiales bacterium
TGAGGTGTGGCGTCAGTGGGCGTTGATGGAACCCATCAGGCGGTCGACGTGGTCGCTGAATATGCCGTCGACACCGATGCGGACCAATTCGTCGATCTCGCGTTCGTGTTGGGCATCCCAGCCCAGCGCGTACCGGTCGAAGCGGTGGAACAGGGCGGCGAGTCCGCCAGACCAATCCTTGCGATGCATGTTGATGGCGTCGATTCCGGCCTCGGTTATCAGCGCCGCGCGCCGTTCGGGGCCTTCCTTGATGCGCGCCAGCCGGGTTGAATCGACGAGCTTGGCCGACGTCATCGAGCGCCACGACGCCACCAGTTTCCACTCCCAGTGGCACAGCCACAGCCGGGGCTCGGCACCAGCACGACGGGCAACATGCACCACTTCCTCGACGGCGCGCGGATCCTTGATGTCGAGCGACAGCTCGAAGTCGGTACCGCACTCGGTGTAAAGGTCGGCGAGCGAGGGCACGTGCTCTGGCAGCTCGGCCCGGTGCATCTCGGCGATTGGCCGCTTGAGCACACCAAAGACACCGTGGCGGAACTCGCCGTCGTGGTCCAGCACGGCGTGGCCGTCGACGGTGAGCCAGACGTCGCTCTCCAGACCAGAGGCGCCCATCTCGAGGGCCGTCTTGAAAGCCTCGATGGTGTTCTCGGGCGCGTGTGCCTTGGCTCCGCGATGTGCAAACCCGATGGGTGGCGTGCGAAGAGAGGGGAGTCGGGGCGCCATATCGGCAATTCTCGCGCGTGTTGAAGGCAAACGCGACGAGCCAGCAGCGTGAAATTGTTCCGCGCGAGGTATTCACAATCACGCTCGTCATGTCCTCAACGGTGGGGACACGGCTTCCGATGGATCAGGGCAAGTACCGAAGAGTCGGAGTCGAAGTGGCGAAGATCAGGGCCAGCTGCCCCACATGCGGCGACGTGGAGCTCACAACCGACGACGTTGTCGTTCGGGTGTGCGCTGATGACAACTCAGGGACGTACACGTTCTCTTGTCCGTCCTGTGCTACCAACGTCGTGAAGCCAGCAGAGCAGCACATTGTCGATCTCCTGGCAGCGTCGGGGGTGAAGGTGGTCGTGTGGACACTGCCAGCCGAGCTGAACGAAAGGCCGGTAGGCGAGCCGTTCACCCACGACGATCTGCTCGACTTCCATGCGATGTTGCACGACGACGGCGCCCTGAGCGCCGCGCTGGCGGCCATAACCCGTCACGCCTGAACTGGTGTACGCCACGGGTAGGGTTCTGTACGTGAGCCCCCTGTGGATCGTTGCAGCCGCCGTGCTGGTCGTCGGCGCCGTGCTGATCGGCCGTGCGGCAGTGCTGTGCGACTACGAGGCCCGCGGTGCCCAGGCCGACCTCGACGACGCCGCAGCCGCCCTGGCGGCGCTGGGCGTGCAACGCACCGGGTTCGACCAGGCCATTGGGCGACTCGGCCGAACGGCCCAGGCGGTCGGCGGCCCGGTCAAGGCTTCCCAGGCTTCGGTGCGCATCGCGCGCAGCTGGTGGCGTCGGGCACGTACCCTTTGATCCGATGAGCGTTTCCAGCACAGAGATCATCGTCGTCTTGTTGGTGGCGCTCATCGTGCTGGGCCCAAACCAGCTCCCCGATGCGATGCGGCGGCTGGGGTCGGCCTACAGAGAGTTCAAGAAGATCTCGTCGTCGGTCCAAAACGAGATCAACTCGGTCGTCAGCGAGACCACCGGCATGTTCACCAGCACCGCCGACACCGTTTCGGGCCGTGCAGAGGTGAAGAGCACGGGCGATAGCGACGACCAGGACGACTTCGATGGCACGCTGCCCAAGTCGAACCAGAGCTACCGCCCTGCCGACGAGGATCTAGACGCTCCCGAGGACGCATGACGGCAGCCCGATCGCCCGCCCAGCGCAAGGCCGGCGAGATGACCTTCTGGGAACATCTGGCCGAACTGCGGACCCGCCTGATTCGATCGTTGCTGGCCATCGCGGTTGGTGCCGCCGTGGTGATCGCCATGTGGGACCCGATCTCGAACTTCTTCATCGAGCCCTACTGCGATGTGTTGGCCGACATCAGACCCGACGCCGACTGCAGCCTGTTCATCCGCGACCCGGTCGAGGGTTTGCGGGTGCGACTGAAGGTGGGCTTCTTTGGCGGTCTGGCCCTGGCGATGCCCGTGGTGTTGTGGCAACTGTGGCGCTTCGTCACACCCGCCCTGAAACCCAACGAAAAACGCTGGGCCATACCCTTCGTGACCGCGGCATTGATCCTGTTCGCATCGGGCGTTGCTCTGGGCTACTGGACGTTCCCCCGAGCACTCCAGTTCTTCGTGGACGTCGGCGGCGACAACATCGATCCGCTGTTCGGGCCGGCCGAATACTTCGACATCATCACCTTCCTGATGCTCAGCTTCGGCGTCGGGTTCGAGTTTCCGATCCTGATGATCTTCATGCAGCTCGCCGGTGTGGTGCAGCCCCGAACGCTGGCCCGATTCCGGCGCCACGCGATAGTCGCCATCGTGGTGTTGGCGGCGGTAATAACCCCCACGGGCGACCCGTGGACCCTCAGCGCACTGTCGGTTCCGCTGTACATCTTCTATGAGGCCAGCATCGTGATCGGCTGGTTCCTGACGCGCAATCGCCGCGAAGACCCGCCGCCGGCGCTGCGCGACCGGTTGCCCCGCTGGCTCGGCGGGCGCAAGAACACGTGACCAAGGTGCGCGAGGCGTTCCTCGGCCGGCTCGGCTTCACGCCCGACGACTTCCAGCTGGCCGCCTTCGACGCCATCGACGATGAGCGTTCGGTGCTGGTCGCAGCCCCGACCAGCTCTGGCAAGACCCTGGTGGCCGAGTACGCCATTTCGGTTGCGCTCGAGGCCGGTCAGCGCGTGTTCTACACCACACCGATCAAGGCACTCTCGAACCAGAAGTTCAACGACCTGTGCGGCTGGCTCGGCTCTGAACGTGTGGGCCTGCTGACCGGCGACAACGTGATCAGGCCCGACGCCGACATCATCGTGATGACCACCGAAGTGCTGCGCAACATGATCTACGCCGGTTCGGGGGCGCTGAGCGACCTGGGCGTGGTGGTGCTGGACGAGGTGCACTATTTGCAGGACACCTACCGCGGCCCCGTCTGGGAAGAGGTGATCATCCAAACCCCCCAGCAGGCCAGGCTGGTGGCACTGTCGGCGACCGTTTCGAACGCGCAAGAACTGGCCGAGTGGATCGCCACCGTGCGCGGCGACTGCGAGTGCATCGTCGAGACCACGCGGCCTGTGGTGTTGCACCAACGCTTTCTGGTAGCCGACCGCGCCGAGCACAAGCTGGTCGACATGCGGGTGCTGCGCGGGCCAGACCCAGATCGTCACACCGCCAGGTATCTGGCCAAGCATGCCAGCGGGCCACGCGCCAGGGGGCGCAGGCGTTTGGCCAGGCCCCGTCGCAACGAGGTGGTCGAACATCTGCATCAGCAAGATCGTCTGCCCGCGATCTTCTTCATCTTCAGCCGTCAGGGCTGTGACGACGCCGTGCAGCAGTGCCTGCACGCTGGCATCGAGTTCCTCGACGCGACCGAACAAGCCCGAGTCGCCGCAATAGCCGCACACCACACCAGCGAACTGACCGATCAAGACCTGAAGGCGCTCGGGTACCGGAACTTCCTGGCCGGTTTGCAGGCTGGGGTCGCATCGCACCACGCGGGCCTGGTGCCGCCGTTCAAAGAAGCGGTCGAGGAGTGTTTCTCGCTGGGCCTGCTGCAGGTGGTGTTCGCGACCGAGACGCTGGCGCTTGGCATCAACATGCCGGCCCGGTCGGTGGTGATCGAGCAACTCAGCCGGTTCCGTGGCGAGGGGCACGTGATGTTGACTCCGGCCGACTATGCCCAGCTGACGGGCAGGGCGGGCCGGCGGGGCATCGACGACATCGGCTACGCGTACACACTGTGGAGCCCCTACGTCGAGTTCGACCAGGTCGCCGCGCTGGCAGGCAGCAAGGAGTTCTCGCTGCGATCGGTCTTTCGGCCCACCTACAACATGGCAGCCAACCTTGTCGCGACCCGAACCGAAGAGGGCGCGGTCGACCTGCTACAGCGTTCGTTCGCGCAGTTCCAAAGCGACCGCAGCATTGTTCGCCTGACCGGCGAGCTGGGCCGGGCCAAGGATCGCCAGGCCGAGCTGGAGGCAGCGATGATCGAGCGGTGGGGTCGCACCGGCCCGCCGCCGTCGCCCACCGGACGCCCACAGCGCGCGGCCGAGGTCGTCAAAGCAGACCCTCACGAGATCGACCGGTCGCTTTCGAGGTGCCGCCCCGGTGACGTTGTCGAGCGAACTCGCGACGGCAGTGTCGATCTGCTGCTGGTGCTGGGGGTGTCGCAGCGCCGGCACGGCGGGAGCCGCCTCAGGGTGGTGACGACGCGGGGCAAGTCGATGATGGTTGCCAGCCCCGACTTCGACCAGCCGGCAAAGGTCGTCGAACGGGTGAGCCTGCCCACCCCATACCAGCCGGCCCGACGCGAGTTCCAAAAAGAGGCGGCCGCCCAGCTTCGCAACGCCGAAAAGATCTTGAAGGCTCAGAGCTCAGAAGGCCCCGAACAGACCCAAGACCGGGGTGGTCTCGACGACCATCAGCTGAACGAATGGGCCGCCGACCACAACCGCCACCTCCGTGCCGTGCGCACGTGTGAGCGCATAGAACGCAGGCTCGAGAACGCGGCCGACGGCCTGGGGCAGGCCTTCAGGGCTGTCGTGGCCGTGCTGCGCGAACGCGATTGTGTCGATGGCTGGTCGCTGACGCCCAAGGGAAGGCTGCTTCGCAAGGTGTTTCACGAGCACGACCTGTGGATCACAGAGGCGGTCGCAGCAGGGGTCTTCGACGGGCTCGACCCGGCCCGCCTGGCCGGCGTCGCCTCGGCCATCACCTTCGAGCGGCGGGGTGGTGGGCCGGGCCCCACACCATGGTTTCCCGACGATGTCACCAAGGGGCGGGTCGGCGAACTGAGGGGCATCTCCAGGTCGTTGGCGGCCGCCGAGCACCGAAACGGCATCACCGAGACCCCAGACCCCGACGCCGGGTTCTTGGCCGCGGCTCACGCCTGGGCCCTCGGCATCGACGTCGGCGAACTGTTGGCCGAAGAGGAGCTGTCTGGCGGCGATTTCGTTCGTCAGATCCGCCAGCTGGTCGACCTGTTGCGCCAGATCGCAGCCATCGCTCCGCTGCCAGAGACCGCCGAAGCGGCGCGCAAGGCCATCGACGACATCGACCGCGGGCTGGTGTCTGCCGCGACCCGCCTCAGCGAAGGCGAAGCCCTGTGAACCGGCGAAACCCTCGATGACCATCGAGAAGGGGGCGGCCTGGGGTCACCAGGGGGTGCTGGCCGAGGGGTCCCCGGTGTGCGCGACCGACGCCGAGCTACGCGAACTGGTGGTGAGCGCACTGTCGCACGGCGGCGACATGCCAGGCCAGGTCGGCCTCACCGGGGGAGACCTGTGGCGTACCTGCGGATCGCCCGGAGGTGGCCTCGACCGGTTGCACACCCAAGCCCTGGTAGCTCCCATAGACGTGGTGCGGGTCGATTTCGACGGTTCGGTCACCTGGTTCGTGGCCCACCTGGTGTTGCGGCGCTCGTGGTGGTTCGGGCGCGTCGTCGGGGCCATGAACGCCGAGTTCCTGGGCAACTGGGACGTGGGCACGCGAACCCACCCCAACGACGGGCGGGTCGACGTGTACGACGTCAGCATGGACGTCGTGCAGCGGTGGAGAGCGTGGCGCCGCCTGCCGACAGGACGCCACGTGCCCCACCCCGGCATCTCGGTGCGCCGGGTCAAGAACATCGAGATCGAGCTCGACCGCGCCGCCGACCTGTATCTCGACGGCGAACGTGTAGCCCGCACCCGCAGGGTGGGTCTCACCGTTCTCCCCGACGCGCTCACAGTGGTGGTCTGACCGCCTAGGCGGGTCCACGACCATCGTCTGTTTCTCTCGTACCATCACTGTCCGTGCACGGGTACGCAACCGAGACCTTCACGGTCGAAGAACAGGACATTCTGAGGCGTTACTTCACCAACCTCGACCAGCCGGTTTTCGCCCTCGTGAACCTGCCCGAGGTGGTCAAGGGCGCCTTGTTCGCCAGGTATTCGCGAACCCACAAGAGCCTGAGGCGCCTGTTCCTGGACGAGTTCGTGCTCGATCTGGACGTCACCGGCGACTCGACCATCGACGCCACCGTGGGCCTCGAGCGTGCCGACGAGCTGTATCAGAAGGTGTT
>JAGQSP010000713.1 GCA_020439485.1 Acidimicrobiales bacterium
GTCTGGAACCAACGGCACCAGGTCGGGTTCGTCGAAGTAGCGATAATCGTGTGAGTCTTCCTTGGTGCGCAGGGTGTGGGTGCGCCCGTCGTCCTCGTTCCAGTGGCGGGTCTCTTGCACCGGAGCCTCGCCGCGCTCATACAACGCGATGTGACGCCTGGCCTCGTACTCGATGGCTCTGCCGAGCGACCTAAACGAGTTGACGTTCTTGATCTCGCAGCGCGTGCGCAGCTCGGTAGAGCCCGCGGGCCGGACGCTGACGTTGGCGTCGACACGCATCGACCCTTCTTCGAGCCTGGCATCGGAGGTTCCGGTCGCTACCAGAATTGCCCTCAACTCTTCGGCGTAGGCCCGCGCCTGTTCGGCAGATCGCATGTCTGGGTGGCTGACGATCTCCAGCAGCGGCACCCCGGCCCGGTTGTAGTCGATCTTGGAATAATCGGCGCCTGTGACCCTGCCGGCATCGCCACCAACGTGGGTCGACTTGCCCGCGTCTTCCTCCAGATGGGCGCGCTCGATGCGCACCATGGTTCCGTCGGGCAGTTCGAGTCGACCGTCTACACAGATTGGCCGGTCGTATTGGCTCGTCTGGAAGTTCTTGGTCATGTCGGGATAGAAGTAGTTCTTGCGGGCAAACACCGATGGCTGAACAGTGCACTCGAGGGCCAAGCCCAGCTTGATCGCCAACTCGACCGCCTTGCGGTTCAGAACCGGCAGCACTCCGGGAAGGCCAAGGCAGACCGGTGAAACGTTGGTGTTGGGTTCGTCGCCGAAGCGGTTGGGGGCAGGCGAGAACAGCTTGGTCTTGGTTGCGAGCTCGACGTGAACCTCGAGCCCCACAACGGTTTCCCAGGTCGTGTCGGTCATCGGTCGTCCCCTCCCTGGCCGTTGGTGTTGGCCCTTTCGATGGCGGCCGCAACCCTGAACATCATCTGCTCGCCCGCGGGGGGCGCCAGTACCTGCACCCCAACGGGCAGGCCGTGGTCACCGGTGCCAAACGGCACCGACATGGCCGGATCGCCGCCCAGGTTGCTGGGGATGGTGCACACGTCGCACTTGTACATGGCCAGCGGGTCGGACTTGGCGCCGAACTCGAACGCCACGCTGGGCGAAGTGGCCGAAATCAACACGTCGACGTTGGTGTAGGCGGCGTCGAAGTCGCGCCGCACCAGCGTGCGCAGCCGCTGGGCCTTGCCGTAGAACGCGTCGTAATAGCCGGCTGACAGGGCATAGGTGCCCAACATGATGCGTGCCTTCACCTCGTCGCCGAAACCGGCGGTGCGGGTGTTGACCATCATCTCGTGCACGTCGGCTCCGTCGACCCTGAGGCCGTACCTGACACCGTCGAAACGCGCCAGGTTCGACGACGCTTCGGCCGGGGCGATCAGGTAGTACGCCGTCAACCCATAGGTGATGGCGGGTACCGAGACCTCGACGATGTCGGCGCCTTGTGCGGCCAGCGCCTGAAGCGCCGCGTCGACGCGCGCCTGAACATCTGGGTCAGCGGCCGATGCCAACTCGGCGACAACACCGATGCGAAGGCCGTCAACTCCGGCGTCGAGTTGGGA
>JAGQSP010000714.1 GCA_020439485.1 Acidimicrobiales bacterium
CAGCGAGACCGTGCCCTCGTCGTCGAGCACGTCGAGCAGCTCGAGCGCCTTGCGGCCCCTGCGCCGCTTGGTCGGGTCTTGGGCATCCGCGATCGCCTGAATCTCGTCGAGCACAAATCGGGGAACCAACAAGGTTCCACGAATGAAGCCCGACCTCACGATCTCGAGAAGCCTGCCGTCCAACACAGCGCTGGAATCAACCAGCAATGCGTCGCCGGCCGGGGCCTCGCCCAGGCGTCTCGACGCTGACAACCCAATGGGTGACAGGCCCAGAAGGGCCCAGAAGTCGGCACTGGCACGCAACCCGAACCTGGTGCCGATCGACATTCCGAGCCAGCAGACGACGGCCGCGACCGGACCACCAAATCGCCAGCCCATGCCCAGCAGCGCACCCGTGCCGGCAACGATCCCCAGAATGCCACCGAACGTTCCGAACACTGCGCCCGACACCATCTCGGCCGGCGACCATGGCAGCTTCATGTTCTCGAGGCCGTCGACGGTGCGGGACACGCGCCGGCCCAGGACACCGCCGATGACGTACCCGATACCGGCACCCAGAGTTGCTCCGACGAAGGGCGATACCTCGCCGCCTGCAGTCATCAGCGCAACTTCGTGGCCGGCCGCTGTGAGGAGCAAAACGATGAGGAGCCTGATGGTCTCGACGAACAACTCAGCTCCTCCTCTCGCTCCAACAGTGCGGTATCACGCCACTACCAAACTCCATCGGCAGACCCGCGGCGAGATGTAAACCGTTTGACGAGTTTGTGCGATGTGCGAGGCTCGGCTTCAGCAGATGTGTCGTACGCCACTACCATGAGTCCGATGGACGATCGCCAACTGCTCATGTCGGTCGAGATGCTGTCGGGGCTCACAGACTCCGAACTCGACGAACTCCAGGCGCTGACGGGCGACATCCAGTTGCGACGCAACGAGGTGTTGTTCTCTGAACACGACGAAGCCGACTGCCTGTTCGTCGTCCGAGATGGTCGCCTGGCCATCGTTCGCGACTCGTTCGACGGGCGCGAGTCGGTTCTGGCGTTGCTGACCGCGGGTGATCTGGTGGGTGAGATGCCGTTGTTCGACGGCGCCCCACGGAGCGCAAAGGTGAAGGCGCTCGAGCCCACCAGCCTAGTGAAGGTTCCCTACGAGCCGCTGCGACGCATGTACACCGCCAGGCCCGAGCTGCTGTGGGGAGCCGTGTCGCTGCTGGCGTCGCGGCTGCGGACGATGGACGACGCCCTGGCCGACACCATGTTCCTCGATGTCGCCGGCCGCACCGCCAAGAAACTGTTGGAGATGGCGGGCGACGAAGACGAGTTCCAGTTGCCTGTGACCCAAGAAGAACTGGCACAGATGGTCGGGGCCAGTCGGGAGCGGGTGAACAAGGCGTTGTCGTCGTTCAACCGGCTCGGTTGGCTTGAACAACGCGAGCGCACCTACCTGATCACCAACCGCGACGCCCTCACGCAGCGATCTCTTTGACCCGATCGATTCCGAAGCCCAAGCGAGCCAGGGTTTCGACGACGTCGACGGCCCGATGTACGCGCCCGCCAGGTGCAACCGGAGACCCGGCGGGCACGATCACAGCCCCGTAACCCAGCCGCGCAGCCTCGGCCATGCGCCGGTCGATGTCTGCCACTTGGCGAACCTCACCGCCCAGGCCCACCTCGCCACAGGCGACTATGTCGGGAGGCAGAGGTTCGTCGTAGAGGGCCGAGACCACGGCCAAGGCAACTGCGAGGTCGATGCCCGGCTCGGTGACCTTGGCGCCGCCGACTATCGACACGAACACGTCGCGCTTTGCCAGCGGCAATCGGCAGCGGCGCTCGAGAACCGCCAACAGCAGCGAGAGGCGACGCTGATCGAACCCCTGGACCACCCGTCGTGGCGAGGCCAGGTTGGTCTCGGATACCAGGGCCTGCACCTCGACCAGAAGAGGCCGGCTGCCGTCGAGGACCGGCGCAACGATCGACCCGGGAACACCCGGGCGCCGATCGGCCAGGAACAGCCGGCTCGGATCGTCGACAGACACAAGGCCGCTCGGGCCCATTTCGAACACGCCCAACGACCTTGTCGAACCGAAGCGGTGCTTGACCGCCCTGAGGAAACGCAGGGCGTGGTGCCGGTCGCCCTCGAAGGTGAGAACCGTGTCGACGACGTGCTCGAGCACTCGTGGGCCGGCGATGTTGCCTTCCTTGGTGACATGGCCGACGAGCACGACGGACGACGAGGTCGCCCGCGCCACCCGCACCAAGCTGTGGGCCGCCTCACGCACCTGGGTCACCGAACCAGGGGTGCCGGGCTGATCGGGCTGGTAAACGCTTTGGACCGAGTCGACGATGACGACGTCTGGCCGCAACGTTTCGATCTCCGATGTGATGGCGCCGACGTCGATGACGTCGGTGATGAACACACCGTCGGCCACCGCGCCCAGGCGTGCGGCCCTGTCGCGCACCTGGGTCATCGACTCTTCGGCCGACACATACAACACCTTGCGGCCCGAGCGAGCCACCGAACCCGCCGCCTGCACCAGCAGCGTCGATTTGCCGATGCC
>JAGQSP010000715.1:0-4263 GCA_020439485.1 Acidimicrobiales bacterium
TGCCGTCGCATCCCGACTTCTGGGACCGGGTCGAGCAGGTGCTGGGGTCGACCGACCTGCGCGATTACCTCGACGTCAACGGGGGCACGAACCCGGCGCTGACCAGTTTCGAGCCGGACTTCGACTTCTACTTCGAATTCCCGGTCGACAACGGCGACTATGTGCTCATAACCGAGCGCAACGGCAACTCGTTCTTCGACCTCGAACCGCTCGACGCCGACGGCAACGTCATCGCTGGTTCCAAGCGCCTTGGCTTCGACGCCCCCTACCGCTGGAACACCGGCTATGCCCCGGGCGACAACGTCGGCCAGCCGATGTGGTTCACCGTGGTCGACGTCGAGGCATTCGAGGTCGACACGACCGCCACCCCGATCGCCGGTTTCCGCATCGACAACGACGGCGAAGCCGACGTCAAGTTCTTCGCCCTCTCGGATCAGAGTTTCACCCCCACCTGTCCGACCGGCTTCTACCAGGTGCTGTCGGGTCGTCTGCATCGTCTGGACGTCACCACCGGCCAGTACGAGGTGCTCGACAGTGGCACCCAGGGCTCGTACAACGCCATGGCCTTCCGCGAGTCTGAAGGCGTCTTCTACGCGATCTCGACCGCCAACGCAGCCGACGGCTCGCGCAGAAACGGTGATCTGATCCGCATCGACCCGTCCGACGGCTCGATCACCAACACAGGGTTGTTCGTGCAGGCCGGTGCCTTCACCGCGGACATCGACCCCGTCACCGGGCTGATGCATATCTCGAACGGTGGCAACAACTGGAAGGTGGTGAACCTCGACACCCTCCAGATCGTCGATGCGCTGACGTTCACCTCCGGCGACGGACAGAGCCGGCCCAGCGTCGCCGACATAGCCATCATCGACGGCCGCGCCTACGGCATGCAGGGTGACCGCCTGGGTGTCTACGACCTGAACACGCTGCAGCACTTCCGCTTTGACGTGCAGGGTGTGACAGGCGTTTCAGGTCTCAGCGGTGGCTGGGGCTCGACCTACGTGACATCGGGCGATCAGTTCTACGCCTCGAACAACCCCACCGGTGCCATCGTTTGGATCACAGACCTCGACACCAACAATCCGCAAGGCACCCGCATCTCGACCGGACAGCCCACCAACAACAACGACGGCGGTTCGTGCCCCAGTGCGCCCGACCCGTTCGGCAAGGTCAATGCCAACGACGACTTCGTCGACGTCTACCCCGGCACGGCCAGCGCTGTGCCCGTGATGGCCAACGACACCGCACCTGCAGGGTCGCTGCCGCGCATCCTCACCACCGACGGCGAGGGAACCTTCGAGATCCGCGACGACGGGGTCGTGATGTACACGCCCCTGCTGTCCGAGCTGTCGCAGACCCGAACGTTCGAATACGAGCTGTGCCCCGGTGACTTCGAGTCTGGCCACCCCCGGTGCGACACAGCCACAGTGACGATGAACGTCATCTGCGCCCCCGGCTTGCCCATCGAAGATCGCCCTGCAGGGATAACCGGTTCGTGGTCCGAACTGCAGCTCGACATGTGGCGTGCGCAGCTGGGCGACAGCACCGTCACGGCCGAGCTGACCAACCTCAGCGCAACTCAAGCGGTGATGGACCAGCTGAACTCCAACGACTACAGCCAGCCAAACGTGGCGGGTAACCCGGCGCTGGAGATCGTTCACGACTACAGCCAGTCTGCGACGCTGACCCTGACCTTCAGCCCAGCCGTGGTCGACCCCGTGGTTCACATCGGCCGGCTGGGCGGCTACGTCGGCCTGGGCGGCCCGCTGGCGGTCTCCAACTCGTCGCTGCTGACCCTGGGTGACGGCCTCACATGGACCGTCGACAGCGTGCACCGCAACGGCAGCCATTTCTCTGCGACCTCCAACACCGTCGAGCGTCGGGTCGGCGACCTGATGAACAACCCGACCCTGGCGATGGACGCCTTCAACCGCGGCAGCTCGGGCGGCTCACTCGAGATAACCGGCACCGTCGACCGCATCGTGCTGACGCTCGAGAGTTCGGGTACGGCTCTTGCCGGCAGCCTCGACAGCTTTGAGATCCTGGTCACCGAGCCACCTGTAACCGCCTGTGGCGGAGAGGCCCTCTTGCAGGGATCGAAGATCGCCAACACCGACATGGCCTCGGCGGGCGGCGAGATCGAGTGGTCGCTGGGCACCACCAGCGTGGGCACCGGCAAGGCCGAGAACACGACGATCACCGATGTACTTCCGACCGGCCTTCGTGCCGTCAGCATCCGCACCGGCGCATGGGCTCCGTCGACCACGGTTGCCGAGTTCGAGTACCTGAAGAACGGCAACTGGTTCGACATCGCCACCGTCGACGGTGACGACGACGCCACCTACAACCTTCCTGCCAACGCTGAGGCCGTGCGCATCACCTATCCGGGTGGTCTGGACAAGGCGTTTGCGACGCTGGCACCGGCACGTCTGGTGACCGACGTGTTCGACCCACCGATGGACGGCGACACCCCGGCACCCATCGTCAACTGTGCAACGTGGGCGGCCGACAACATGGCCGGCCGCGAGGTCTGCGACCTGGTGCAGGTCGATCTGAACAACTCGATTCCCGACCTCACCGTCACCACCCTCACCGGTTCGGCGGTACCAGGCGAGCAGATCAGCTTCAAGATCCGCATCGAGAACCTGCCTGCAGCGTCACGGCCGTATCGCGAGCCTTTCGTCGCAGTCCTGTTGCCCGAAGAGCTGAGCTACGCCAGCAACCAACCGCTGACCCAGGACGAGCCGCCACAGCTGTTGGTGACCGAGAACCACAACGGCACCGGTCGCACGCTGGTGCGCTGGGACTATCGCAACGCGGCACGAGACCTGACGCCCGGTGAGGTCTTCGACCTGGTGTTGAACACCACCGTGCGCCCTGCCGTGTCAGCGTCGTCGTTCGATCTGGTGGCCATGACCGGCACCAACAACACCCAGTACAACGTTTCGTGTGTCGACCCGGCAATCGCCGACGTGTACGACGTCGACGGCGACGGTCTAGTGGCAGAGTCGGTCTGCTGGGACACCGACAGCTTCGATGTCGACGCCTTGTTGGATGTCGAGGTCAACGCCTCTGCCAAAGGCCGCGACGGCATGGACTTCATCATCTATGACGAGGTTCCCGGCCAGGGTGCGTCGGTTGATGTCGCACCGCTGGTGACCGGCCAGGACACCTTCCTCGATGCCATGCCCGACGCTTCGACCAACGCGGCCTGGACGGCTTCGGTCAACCGTGTCAGCAACCAGACCCCGGCCGACGCCAGCGACTGCGGCGTGCCACTGTCGGGCGACGCACCGGTGCTGTCGCAAGACTGCGCCAACGGTGGTGCGCGCTGGTTCCAGCGTTCGTTCAGCCTCGGGTCGGCCGACCGGCCCGCCAGCCTGGTGCTGGTCGGCGACGTCGCCACCAGCGGAGTTGGCCAGATCTTCGTGAACGGGGTTCGCCAGGGCCAGGAACTCGACGAGTTCGGCCGGGTGTACCTGACCGGACCGTGGGCTGCCGGCGTGAACCTGATCGAGGTCGAGGTCGACGGTGACGGCGGGCCATCCCTGCTGGCCGCATCGCTCGCCTGGTACCGCACCGACGACGGGTCTGGCACCGGCGCCGAGGCGATCAACATCGCTACCAGCGGCCGGGCCACCCAGAGTACGACTGCCACGGCGTGGGATACCGGCAACGGCCCACCCATTGCATCGCGCGCAATCGACGGCAACACAGACGGCGACTACTGGCACGAGTCGGTCAGCCACACCGCCATCAACACCGGCAACAAGTGGTGGCAGGTCGACCTGGGAACCGTGGTTTCGGTCGGCTCGATCGAGATCTGGAACCGCACCGACTGCTGCACCACTCGGCTGAGCGGCGCAAAGCTGTTCGTGTCGCCAGACCCGATCACCACAAAGACAGTGGCCGGAGCACGCGGACAGGCCGGGGTGATCGAGATTCCGGTCACTCCCGATCTGTCGGGCCCCCACCACGAGTTCTCGGTGGCCGGAGCAGCCGGACGCTACGTGCTGATCGTGCTCGACACCGACGAGCACCTGAGTCTGGCCGAGGTACAGGTCAACACCCACGTGGCACCTGCGGTGGCATACACCCAGCTCGACAGCGACTGGACCGTCAGCGAGAGCCTCGACGGGCCTCGTCGCCCGGCGGTCAGCGCCGCTCGCTCGTGTGTGCCCAACTGGGGTGCCGCACCGGGCGGTGGTTCGTATCTGTGGGGCGAGAACTGCGAGCGGCCGGTCTATGAGACCACCCAGTTCG
>JAGQSP010000715.1:4330-5202 GCA_020439485.1 Acidimicrobiales bacterium
CCGATGTGGGACGTCACCTACAACGGCTCGACGAACCCGGCCACCGTCGTGCCCAACTGCGCGACCTATGCGTGGAACAACATCCCGGCTCAGCTCATCTGGACGCCCAACTGCAACAACACGGGCACAGCGACGTTCACCGCGTCGTTCGAGCTGCCCGAAGGAACGGGCCACGAGTCGTTGAGCCTGTCGGCCCAGACCTGGATCGACGACTACATCGACTCGGTGGCGGTCAACGGAGTCAGCCAGGGCATCACCGACTCTGGATTCAACGGTACCCGGCCGGTCAAGACCCTCGCTGGCCCGTTCGTTCCCGGCACCAACACCATCACCATCGTCACCCGCAACACCGGTGGTCCCGGTGCGCTGTCGATCGACTTCGAGTGGAACGGTGGCGTGCAGGTGCCCGTCAGCGCCGATGTGAACCTGGCCGCGCCGGGTTCTCAGGCCAACCCGTTCGTCGACATCAGCCAGGCCCAGGACGTGCCTTCGGGCGTCTACTGGTTCGACCTCGAAGGTGTCGACCCCTTCCAGGCCGAGGTCGACAACTCCAACGGTGGCGGCTGGGTGCTTGTGTTGAACTACGTGCACGAGGGCGGCACCAACCCGTCGCTCGACGTGCGCACAGACAGCCTGCCGATCTCGACCGACGCCGCGTTGGGCGCCGACGAATCGGGCACCAACGCCTGGGGCCACGCGGGTAACGACCTGTTCGCAGCCCTCGACGCCGACGAGGTTCGGTTCTATGCCGAAACGTCGGCCCACGACCGGGTCATCCACTTCCGCACCTTCGAAGGCATCAGCTACTTCGAAACCGGATCCGGATCGATGGACCTGAACGGGCTGAAGAGCAACTTCACCGCCCTCGAGGG
>JAGQSP010000716.1:0-132 GCA_020439485.1 Acidimicrobiales bacterium
CCGGGAACAGTGGGTGATCCATGGCGGCCCCGGCAGCCAGTTGGGTCTCCAGGCCAGGGAAGGGTGGCGATGTCTTCCAGGGCCGCGGGGCGTGCACCATGTCTTCGCCGAGGAACCGCAACGACAGCACCC
>JAGQSP010000716.1:344-1060 GCA_020439485.1 Acidimicrobiales bacterium
AGATGTGACCCGGCAACGAACTCGAGGGTGACTTCCCTGGGCACCGGGTCGACCGGAATCCACATGCTGAGGTTCTGGAAGCCCTCGACGTTGTAGTACGGCAGGTCCTGATGCCACGGAGTGCGCTGCGCAGTTCCCGGCTCTTTCACCAGCACGTGGTCGTGGAAGAACCTCAGGGTGTGGGCGCCAAGCACCTCGGCAGCAACGCGGGCGGCCGACGACTGCCGAACGAAGCGCTCGAGTTGGGGGATTCGGGTCCACGAGCAGAAGTCTTCGACGAAGGCACCGTCGTGGTCTGTGCTGGCCCGCTTGGACAGCGGGGACAGGTCGGCCAGGTTGGCTTCGATGGCTTCGGTCGCCAACCGAATCTCGTCTGGCGAGAAGGCCTCCCTGACACACACGGCGCCGTCGCGGTTCCAGTCACCCTCGATTCGCATCGTGCCAGTCTTGCCCAATCGGGCGCGCGGAGGGGCCGTCTGCCAGGATGAGGCCATGACACTCGATGCCGACGTCGCCGCGGCCCTCGAAGCCCTGCTGGCACTTGACGCCCCCGCCTTGTCGCAAGGAACCGTGGCCGAAGCCCGGGCCAACTACGACGCGGCCCCCAAACCCCGCGGAGACGACGTCTCGCGAGTCGAAGACCTCGTGGTGCCGGGGCCTGCGGGCGATGTTCCAGTGCGTGTTTATGCCGCCAGCGACGCCGAGAACCTGCCGAT